>JAISNE010000296.1 GCA_031276375.1 Accumulibacter sp. | reverse complement strand
AAGACTACCCGTGGGTGCCTGATCTCCTCTCCGCCTTGAGCGGAATGAACGTGCCCAGTGATTTCGAGCCGGTACGGGAGCAGTGGCGGAAAAAATTTCCCGATGGCCCTCAAAGTATCCGTTCGACGCGCCTTCCGGTTCAGCATATCGAACGTGGTTGGGATGGCGTGCGTGAAGATTTGCAGCGTCTAGGCTTGCTGGAAACCAAAAAAGACGGACGCATCGACATGCCTGATTTATATCGTGTCGGTTTCGGCTTGGGTCGTAAAGGCGGGGTGAAACCTCGGAACTGAAGCACGATGTCCATTCAGCGTTTCTCTTCGCGCATGCACCGGCTGGATGCGAGCTTTCTGATGCGGCATCTGGCCGGCGCCAGGAGTTACAAGCGCATTGCCGGTTACTTCACCAGCTCGCTGTTCGAGGTGGCGGGCGAAACGCTGGAACTCATTCCCGAAGTCAAGATCGTCTGCAACGTGGACATCCATCCGGACGATTTGAAGGTAGCGCAACTGCGCGAAAGCAAGATGCTGGGCCGATGGAACGAGCGCGCTCTGGAGGCTGAAGCCTTGCTGAACCGCGAACGCTACCGACGGCTGGACACCTTTCTCCAGAAGCACGGGCCGGCGGTGCGCGTTGCGCCCGACGACATCTGCGGATTCGTGCATGGCAAGGCGGGCGTCATCACGCTAGACGATGGTCGCAGGCTGGGCTTCATCGGCTCGATGAACGAAACGCGCAGCGGCTGGCGGCGCCACTACGAAATCCTGTGGGAGGACGAATCGCCGGAAGGCGTGGCGTGGATCGAGGAGGAATTCGATTTCCTCTGGAACGCCGCCAAGCCGCTACCGCGGGCCGTGATCCGCGAGGTGCGCCGACGCGGCTATCGGCGTGAGATCGGGTTCTCCGAGATCGAGGAGGACGAGAACCTCGCGCCCGCGGCGCTGATCGAGTCGCCGCTGTACCGCGAGGGACAGCAACTCCAGCCGTGGCAGCAGGGTTTTCTGACCGAGTGCCTGCGGCACCAGTGGCTGTATGGCACGGTACGCCTGCTGTTGGCTGATGAGGTAGGCTTGGGCAAGACGCTCTCGCTGGGCACCGCCGCGCTGACGCTATGCCTGCTGTCTGACAAAGGAAATGGGCCGCGTCGTCCGGTGGTGATCTTCGCCCCCGCCACGCTGACCGGGCAATGGCAGACCGAGATGCTGGACAAGCTGGGCATCCCGACAGCGCGTTGGGATACCTTGGGCAAGGTCTGGCTGGACGTGGACGAACGCGCCCTGTCGCCCGCGGGGCGTGAGCGGATCACCCGCTGCCCGCTTCGGATCGGCATCGTCTCCACGGGCTTGATGATGCGCGATTCGCTGGAGAAGCAGCATCTGCTGGGTATGCGCTTTGGCGTCGTGATTCTGGACGAAGCGCACAAGGCCCGGACGCGCCAGGGCTTCGGCAGGGAAGCGAGAACGCCCAATGAGTTGTTGGCCTTCATACGCGCGATCGCCGCGCGGGCCGACCATGTGTTGTTGGGCACGGCCACGCCGATCCAGACCAATTCCGCCGATCTGTGGGATTTGCTCGGCATCCTGCATCAAGGCACTGGACGTTTCGTGCTGGGACACGATCTTGCGCCGTGGCATCGGCCCGACGAAGTGCTCGACATCCTCGCGGGCCGCGTGGAGGTGGAGACACTTGACCATGCCTGGGAACTGTTGCGTTCGCCGCTGCCGCGCATGGAATCAAGCGTTGAACCGCGCGCCCGGCGCTTGTTCTCGGCGATCCGGCAGGACCTGGGCTTGCAGAACGGTGAATGGCAGACCAACCGTTCGCTCGCCGATCTGACGGAAGAGACGCGGGAAATTCTGGAAGAAGAACTGGAACGCCGCATCGCCGGGGCCACGCTGTTCCAGCGTGAGAACCCGTTGGTTCGTCACGTCGTGCTGCGTAAGCGCCAACAACTTGAAGAGGCTGGATTGCTGGCCAGGATCGGTGTGGATCTCCATCCGGAACGCGGGCAGGCATCGGAACAACGGGCCTTCGACGTCTTGTTCGAGGGCAAGGCGCTGCGCACCTCGGAGGACTTCCGGCAGGCGTATGGCGAAGCCCGCGCCTTCGGCAAGGCGCTGACCAAACGCGGCATGGGCAGCGGCTTCATGAAGAACCTGATGGAGCAGCGCATCTGCTCCAGCGTTCACGCGGGCCTGGCGACGGCGCGGCGCTTGCTGCAAGGCGATGCCGAGCACGAGGAGGACGAAGAGCGGGAAGCCGACCTCAAGGTCGAGACGGGCGAGGAACGCGAAGTGCTGCAACGCTTGATTGCTCGGCTCGAACGGCTGGAAATCGACCCGAAGATAGAAGCCGTCGTCCATTTCCTCGACAAGGAGAAGTGGCTAGACTTGGGCGTCATCATCTTCAGCCAGTATTACGACACGGCGAGGTGGTTGGCCGACTCGCTGGCGGCTCGCTACCCGGAAAAAGCGGTCGGCCTGTACGCGGGCGCGGGCCGCAGCCGCCTCTACCAGCGCGGCGATAGCGTGACCGTTGAACGTGAAACCTTGAAGCGCATGGTCGCCGAACACCAGATTCGCGTGATGGTGGCGACCGACGCCGCATGCGAGGGCTTGAACCTGCAAACTCTCGGTACGCTGATCAACGTTGATTTGCCGTGGAATCCAACTCGGCTCGAACAACGCATTGGCCGCATCAAACGCTTCGGGCAGCGGCGCGAAACCGTAGACATGTTGAACCTCGTGTTCGAGCAGACCGTGGACGAGAAAATCTACGACCGCCTATCCGAACGCATGAAGAACCGCTACGACCTCTTCGGTTCGCTGCCCGACACCATCAAAGACGATTGGATTGAGGACATTGAAACGCTCGGCGAGCGGCTGGACGAATACATCAACGCACAGAAAACCGCGACCGGCTTTGACCTCCGGTACACCGGCACAATGATGCCGCCAAAAAAGGACTGGCGTGAATTCACGGAAGTGCTTCCACGACGCGATCTTGTCATGCTGATGAGCGCGATGTGGGGGTAAGGAAACACTGAATAAGCCTGTCGCATAGTCGTAATTATCATGTCATGATAGAAGTTGAGGAAAGCAATTCAAAGAGAGGAAAGCCATGAAGCAACAGACATTCGCAACGGTGAAGGGATTCGAGAAACACAGCCGGAAGACGTGCAAGAAAGCATTCCTGTCGCGCACGGAGAGGCTAGTAGTCAGTCACATTGATTTGACACAATCGTTGACGTGATTTCTCGCTGAAAACCTGCCCATCGAGTCGTTTCTTTTCAGCATGACTGACTACTAGTTACCGGTATCGACCTTGATTACGCGACAACGGTGGGCTGGATTAACGGGGGCATGGATGGCGGCTTGGCTGACAGCCATATGACCCGCGTTCTTGACCGCTACTACCGACGCTTCGGCAAAGAACCCGATGGCTGGACGCAAACCGGCTACGAATGGGTTTGGCGCTATACCGGGCGAGTCTATCTCACCAGGGCGGCAGCCGACGCCTTTGTCGGCGACAGCAAGAAGCATCGGGTTTTTGTCGATAGCGCCTGCCGTAACCACGAACTGAAAGAGGTGCGACGCTTGCTTGCAGGGCCCTTATCCCAGTGCGTGCAGGCGCTTGCAGAAGCCGATCAGTTCATTACCAATGGCATCGAACTTGGTTTTATCCGCATGCCAGATGCTGACTGCCCAGACCCAGCACATGCTACGCCTGGTGCCATCAAGGCCGCGCTGGCGCTGCTGGAAACAGCCAAGGAGCCACACGCATGAGCAGCCACCACGAATGGGTAGCGGAAGTCGTAGCGCGGCACGATGCCGAAAAGCCATTCGCACCCGAGAACGGACAGCCCCTGCGCTTCAAGGCGGGCGACTGTGTGATCTACACAAACCCGTATGGCGTCGAGTTCCGGTTTCGCATCACCGGCTTCTACCGTCCGGAGCAACCCTGCGCCCTCTATGCGAGAGGCGCGCGCTATCTGGTCAATTCCAGCTCCCCTTGGTATCCCGTTTCGGAATCCAGACTGCGCCCGGACGAAAGCCGCGCCGGACAGGAGGTGCGTCATGGGTGACATGGGCGACTACTGGCGCGACGTGAAGCCCGCGCTGAAGGAAGACAGCCAGCGCAAGCGCGCCGGCAACCGCGACGCCTCGGCCGAGAACCTTGACGGACGCCGGCATCCCCTTCGAGTCCAAGAACGGCGGCGCGCACCTGGTCGTGTCGACCGCCGGCCTGGTCGTCGATTTCTGGCCCGGCACCGGCCTGTGGGTCGTGCGCGGCACGAACGAGCGCCGACGCGGCGTGCGCCACCTGATTAAACGACTCGGCGGCCAGTGGCCGCCAGAAGGAAAGACCGATGGAGAAATACACCCCTGAGCTACTGCTCGGCCTGATGGTGATGGTCAAGAACATCGTCCTGATCGTCGCCTGCGCCTGGACGACCACCAAGCTCTACCAGATGAGCGGTTCATGGCATTGCCCCTGGGCGTTGCTGATGCTGCTGGCGATGGGTTCCTACAAGTTCGTGCGCGACTGAGGCGCCACACACCAACCTTCAAGGAGAGAACCATGCCAATTATGCGATTCGAGGGCTACAGCGACGATACCTTCGGCGAAGTCGAGCACTTCAAGGACGACTACAACAACTGCGCCAGCGGCAAGCCGATTGAATACCTGGTGCTTGGCCCGACCATCGACGGCCAGCCGCAGCTCGGCGTGGTCGTCACCGGCCAGTACTGCCCCGGCAACAGCGGAAGCTGGCTGATCGGTGTCGCCAACTATGACCCGGACGCCGAAGACCGCGATTTCCCGCGCTGGCCAATGCGAATCGAGGCCCAGGACTACCGCAACGGCTTCCAGCCGTCCCTGGTCATCAAGGCGCCCGATGGCGTGACGCTGAAATGCCTGCAACGGGGTGGCGATGATGACTAGCCGCCGGCCTGTCGCTGCCCAAGGCCTCAACGAACGGGCCGCGACGGATGCACTGCTCTTCCGTCTGAATCAGGAGCTGGCCGCGCGCTTCGGCGTGCCGGACGGCGGGAGGCTGGCCGGATGAGCGAATACCGACCCCTTTCGTCCATCACCGAGCTGGCCGTCATCGACGAGGGCGAATGCGTGGCCGGCTACCTCGCCGGCCTGCACGGCGAGCCGGAGCCTTTCAACGTCAAGAGCAAGTCCTACTGGCACGGCTGGCGCAACGGAATGATGGACACGGGGCGGCTTCCCCACGACGAAGCCGCCCGCAACCTGGCCGCCGAGTTCGTGCGCAGACAGCGCGCGCACTGACGGCGGCCACAACACGAGAAAAGAAAAGACAGCATGGCATCTGTGAACAAGGTGATTTTGGTGGGCAACCTCGGGCGCGACCCCGAGGTGCGCTACACACCGGACGGCAGCGCGATTTGCAACGTGTCCATCGCCACCACCTCCTCCTGGAAAGACAAGGCCAGCGGCGAGAAGCGCGAGGACACCGAATGGCACCGCGTCGTCTTCTACAACCGGCTGGCTGAAGTCGCCGGCGAGTACCTGCGCAAGGGTAAATCTGTCTATGTCGAGGGCCGCCTGAAAACCCGCAAGTGGCAGGACAAGGAGACGGGGCAAGACCGCTACAGCACCGAAATCATCGGCGACCAGATGCAGATGCTCGGCGGGCGTGATGGTGGCGGTGAAGGCGGCGGCTACCACAACGGCGGCGATGCTCCGCCGCGCCAGCAGGGCGGTAGCCGTCAGCAGGCAGCTAGGCCGTCCGCGCGCAACGCGCCGCCGGCGTAGCGCCCGGCCCAGTCGGCCCCGTCGTCCGGCGGCTTTGCTGACATGGACGACGACATCCCTTTTGATTGAGTGGCGCACGTCCGCTTCATCAACGTGCAGGCCAGCCGCGCAGGCCTATCCCGTCAATTCCAACACCCCAGGGGCGCCATCGAGCGCCCCTTGTTTTTGAAGGAGCCACCCAGATGCAGCGCACGCAACTCGCCTTGCCGTTCCCCAGCGAACTCATCATCGACAACTTCGCTGGCGGCGGCGGAACCTCGACCGGGCTGGAAGCCGCGTTCGGGCGCCCGGTGGACATCGCCATCAACCACGACCCCGAAGCCCTGGCGATGCACGCGCTGAATCACCCCTACACCAAGCACCTTTGCGAAAGTGTCTGGGATGTGGATCCCATCGAAGTAACTGGCAATCAGCCCGTGGGCTTGGTCTGGCTGTCGCCGGACTGCAAGCACTTCTCGAAGGCCAAGGGCGGCACGCCGGTTTCCAAGGAGATTCGCGGGCTGGCCTGGGTCACGATGCGCTGGGCGGCGCTCTGCCGCCCGCGCGTCATCATGCTGGAAAACGTCGAGGAATTTCAGACCTGGGGGCCGGTCGTCGTCGGCGAGGACGGCAAGCTCTACCCAGACCAGAAGCGCAAGGGCAAGACCTTCGATAGCTTCATTCGGCAGTTGCGCCAGCACGGCTACAAGGTGGATTGGCGCGAAATGCGCGCGTGCGACAACGGCGCCCCGACCATCCGCAAGCGCCTCTTCCTGGTGGCGCGCCGCGATGGCCTGCCCATCATTTGGCCTGAACAGACCCACGGCGAGCCTACCTCGCGCGAAGTGATCGCCGGATCCTTGGCGCCGTACCGCACCGCTGCCGAGTGCATCGACTTCAGCCTGCCCGCCGAGAGCATCTTCGACCGCAAGAAGCCATTGGCGGTGAATACCCATCGGCGCATCGCCAAGGGCCTGTATCGCCACGTCCTGGCAAGCGCCAAGCCGTTCATCGTCACCAACACCACCGGCCATGCCGGCGCAGCGGCTGATGAGCCGTTGCCGACCGTGACGACCGGCACGCTCACCACGGAGAACCACCGCGCTATCGTGGCACCGGCCCTGGCGCCGTTCCTCACCGAGCACGCCAATGCCAGCAACCAGCGCACCATGCCTGCCGACGCGCCACTGCGCACTGTCTGCGCCCAGGTGAAGGGCGGACACTTTTCCGTTGTCGCGCCGACCTTGGCCCCGCTACGCGGAACCAGCGACGCCCACATGGGCGGCCACAGCATCGAGCAGCCGCTTTCGACTATCTCCGCCGGCGGCACGCACCACGCGATGGTAGGAGCACACCTCGTCACCATCGGCTACGGAGAGCGTGAAGGCCAGCAGCCGCGCACGCAGGACATCGAGGCACCGCTGGGCACCGTCGTGACGGCGAACAAGCACGCCCTGGTAGCCGCGCATCTGGTCCACTTCACGCACCACGGCGACCGGGCCGGCAGCACGCCGGCCGAGCCACTGCCGACGGTGACGGGCGCGAACCGGGGCGAACACGCCAACCTGATCGACATGGGGCACGGGGAATCGCGCAGCACCGGCGCGAAGCGGTGGAGCAGCGGCGTCCGCAGCCTTGGAACCCCGCTCAACTCGGTGACGGCCAGCAGCGTTCCCAGCGCGCTCGCGTCGGCCTTCTTCGAGCAGGCGAACGGCGGGTTCTACGACGGCGACGGGCGGCCGGCCAGCGCACCTATTTCCACGATCACCGCATCTGGCAGCAATCAGCGCCTGGTGACGGCCTGCCTCGTCCAGTATTACAGCGAGGGAGGCCAGGATTCAGGGTGCGTCAGGCCAATGCCCACAGTAACGACCAAGGCGCGCATTGGCCTGGTGCAATCGGTTCAGGTTCCGGCGGACCGCCTTTCTCCCGAGCACCGCGAGAAGGCCAGGCGCTGCGCCGCGCTGCTACACGAACATCTGCCCGAGCACTTCCCCGAGCCTGCCGACCTGGTACTGATGAGCTACGACGGCATCTGGCGGGTGCTGGTGGACATCACGCTGCGGATGCTGAAAGCGCGCGAGCTGTACCGCGCCCAGGCGTTCCCAGACAGCTACATCATCCACGAGATCCCAGACCCGCTGCTGCTCTTCAGCGAGGGCATACAGGTTGCCGACCCTCTGGCCGTTCCCCGCGTTCCGCTGACGACCACCGCGCAGGTTCGCATGTGCGGAAACAGCGTGTCGCCGGTGCAGGCAGAAGCCCTTGTGCGGGCGAACTTCCGCCACGAAGCGGCCTTCATGGGGCAAGTCGCGTAATCGGAAATCATGGCCTGCTGGTGCTCACGACGTTTGCAATCATGGGCATCAGCAGGCAACTACACGAACTATAAGGATTCCGAAATGACCGAAACAAAGAATGAAGCAGGCGCGGGCCAAGAAGGCCAGCGCATCTACAGCCACGAGCAAGTCCTCGCCAAGGTGCCCATGTGCGCCCGCACCATCCTGAACATGGAGAAGCGCAACGAGTTCCCACGTCGCTTCCGCGTGTCGCCGCGTCGCGTTGGCTGGGATGCGGACGAGGTGGAGGCTTGGATTGCCGCCCGCAAAAAAGAGCGTCGCCAGGCTGCCGCACCCGGCGCCAAGGCGGCGTAAGGGGTGTGGCTATGTCCAAGACCCTCATCAACCGGAAGAAGCTGCACTCGATGATTCCGCTGTCGGAGCGCACCATCTTCAACATGGAGCAACGAGGCGAGTTCCCGCGACGAATCGCGCTCACCAGCAGGAATGTGGCGTGGGATCTTGAAGAGGTCGAAGCATGGATAGAGGCGCGGCGGCAGGCCGGTGGTCAGGCTTCCCGCCCCGGCCTCACGCAGATGGCCGCTGCCGCTTGATCGTCCATTCGTCGATCATGTCAGCCCAGTCCTGCAACATGGACGCACGCTGCTCGCGGTACTCCGCCTTGTTGTAAACCGCCCTGACGCCCTTCTGTTCATGGGCAAGGCACTTCTCAATCCAGTCGGTGTTATAGCCGGCCTCGTGCAGCAAGGTGCTGGCCGTGCGGCGCAAGTCGTGCGGCCCAAACTTCGCCAGTGCCATCCCCTCCTTCTGGGCCAGCTTGTAGGTCAGCGTCAGCACCTGGTTCAGCGTGGCGCTACTCATCGGCAGGTCGGTGTCGTACCGCGATGGCAGCACGTAGCCAGACCCGCCGGCGAAGGTCTTGAGCGCGATGAAAATATCCAGCGCCTGCCTGGACAAATAGACGTTGTGCGGGTTGCGCCGCTTCATTCTCTCCTTCGGAATTGTCCAGACCTCATCGGTGAAATTGACCTCTTCCCACGTCGCATTCGTCAGCTCGCTCTTGCGCACCAGCGTCAGCAGCAGCAGCTTGGCGGCTGCCCGGATGGATGGGGTGGTGCCGATGCGCTCGATGTATTGGTACATCACCCCAATCTCTTCAGGCGTCAGCGCCCGGTCACGCGGCTCGAACTTCGCAATGCTGGTCGGCCTGACCATTTCCGCCGGATTCTCGACCTTCTGGCCGCGCTCAATAGCCCACCGGAACACCTGCATGACCACCTCGCGCACATGCACCGCCGTAGCCGGAGCGCCCCGCTCCACAATGGCATCGGTCAGGTTCCGCAAGTCCTCGTGTGTAATCTCGACCAGCTTCCGGTTGCCGAACTTGGGTTTCAGCTCGCGCTCATAGACCGACCTGCGCATGTCGCGCGTCGAATCGGCCATCTGGTAGCCACGCAGCCACTTTTCAGCCCAGGCCCCGAACGTCTCCGCATCCTTCACGCGAGCCTTGTCCCGCGCCTTCTCTCTCGCCGGCGACTTGCTGGCGGCGATCATTTTCTTGGCCTCGCTCAACTGCTCACGAGCCTCTGCCAAGGTAATGCCCCCCACCCCGTAGCGCCCGAATGTGACTGTCTCTTGTCTGCCATTGATGGAGTAGTTGTAGCGAAACGAGATTGACCCAGCCGTGGTGACGGCCACGTAGAGCCCGTCGCGGTCATTCACCTTGTAGAGCTTGTCCTGCGGCTTGAGGTTGCGCAGCTTGGTATCAGTCAGCATGGTATTCGTCCTTTTTTGGTGCGAAATACCATGATTTGAGAAGCCGATTTTTTGCCTCTACAACCATTTAAAATCAATGACTTATGCGTTTTCAATACCATGAACCTACGGAAAACTGGTTCATGGTATCAAGCGCCAATCATGGCATCAGTCCGAATAATACCATCGGATATACCATAAAAAAACAGTGCTTGGCTGTGCCAGGCATTGCCTGTAAATTCATAACGCTGGCGCAAAAAAGCCCGTATTTATGCGGGCTTGCGGGGTGTTTCGTTCCTTTAGATGCCAGCCATTGCCAGACGCGGGATCACTCCCACTCAATCGTCGCCGGCGGTTTCCCCGAGATGTCGTACACGACGCGGTTGATTCCCCGCACTTCGTTGATGATGCGGTTGGAAATGCGTCCGAGCAGGCTGTGCGGCAGTTCGGCCCAGTGCGCGGTCATGAAGTCCTGGGTCTGCACGGCGCGCAGCGCGACTACGTAGTCGTAGGTCCGTCCGTCGCCCATCACGCCGACGGATCTGACCGGGAGAAAAACGGCGAAAGCCTGGCTGACCTTGTCGTACCAGTCGGCGAGGCGCAATTCGTCGATGAAGATGGCGTCGGCCTGGCGCAGGAGGTCGGCGTATTCCTGCCGGACTTCGCCGAGGATGCGCACGCCCAGCCCCGGACCGGGGAAGGGATGGCGATGGACCATGACGCGCGGCAGGCCGAGCGCGACGCCGAGTTCGCGGACTTCGTCCTTGAACAGTTCGCGCAGCGGTTCGAGCAGTTCGAGAGCGAGCGTTTCCGGCAGGCCGCCGACGTTGTGATGGCTTTTGATGGTGTGCGCCTTTTTTGTCTTCGAGCCGGCGGATTCGATCACGTCGGGGTAGATGGTGCCTTGCGCCAGCCATTTGACCCTGGGCAGTTCCCTGGCCTGGCGCTGGAATACTTCGACGAATTCGCGGCCGATGATCTTGCGCTTCTGTTCCGGGTCGGTCACGCCCGCGAGTGACTCCATGAACTGTCGCGCGGCGTCGACGTGGATCACTTTGACGCCGAGGTTGCGCGCGAAGGTTTGCATCACCCGCGCGGCTTCGCCGAGGCGCAGCAGGCCGTTGTCGACGAAAACGCAGGTCAGCCGGTCGCCGATGGCGCGATGCAGCAGGGCGGCGACCACCGAGGAATCGACGCCGCCGGACAGGCCGAGGAGCACGTCTTCGCCGCCGACTTGCGCGCGTACCTTTTCGATGGCTTCGCCGACGTAGTCGGGCATGTTCCAGTCGCGCCCGCAAGCGCAGATTTCATGCACGAAGCGGGCGATGATTTCCTTGCCCCGCAAGGTATGGGTCACTTCCGGATGGAACTGCACTCCGTAAAACCCGCGTTTTTCGTCGGCCATGGCGGCAATCGCGCACGCATCGTTGCGGGCGGTCACGGCGAACCCCGCGGGCAGTTCGGTCACTTTGTCGCCGTGGCTCATCCAGACATCGAGCCAGCGCGATCCGCCGTCGCCGCGATCGCCGATTCCGTCGAACAGCGCCGATTTCCCGCACACTTCGATGCCGGCGTAGCCGAACTCGCGCTTGCCGGAACGCTCGACCTTGCCGCCCAACTGCTGCGCCATGGTCTGCATGCCGTAGCAGATGCCGAGAACCGGCGCGCCAAGCTCGAATACGACTTGCGGCGCCCGCCACTCTTCCGCTTCGTACACCGAATTCGGTCCGCCCGAGAGGATGATGCCCGCCGGCTCGAAGCGGCGGATGAAGTCTTCGCTGACATCGTAGGGATGCAGTTCGCAATAGACTTGCTGCTCGCGCACCCGGCGGGCGATCAGTTGCGTGACCTGCGAGCCGAAGTCGAGGATGAGGATTTTCCGATGTGCCATTTCCAGGCCCTGAATCAGCAAGGGCGGCCATCCGGGCCGCCCGGCGGGATGAAAGAACTAGTCCACGTGGTAGTTCGGCGCTTCCTTGGTGATCTGCACGTCATGCACGTGCGATTCGCGGACGCCCGAGGAGGTGATCTCGACGAACGCCGCCCGCGCGTGCATCTCGGCGATCGTCGCGCAGCCAAGATAGCCCATCGAGGAACGCAGGCCGCCGATCAACTGGTAGATCAGGGCGAGCACCGGGCCTTTGTAGGGAACGCGCCCTTCGATTCCTTCGGGCACGAGCTTGTCGACGTTGGCCGAGCTGTCCTGGAAATAGCGGTCGGCCGAGCCGTCGGCCATCGCGCCGATGGAGCCCATGCCGCGGTAGGATTTGTAGGTGCGCCCCTGGTAGAGCTCCACTTCGCCCGGCGCTTCCTCGGTGCCGGCGAACAGTCCGCCGAGCATGACGCTGTGTCCGCCGGCGGCGATTGCCTTGCTGATGTCGCCCGAATAGCGGATGCCGCCGTCGGCGATCAGCGGAACGTCGGTGTCCCGGAGCGCGTCGGACACCATCTGGATCGCCGTGATCTGCGGCACGCCGACGCCGGCGACGATGCGGGTGGTGCAGATCGATCCGGGACCGATGCCGACCTTGACGCCGTCCGCGCCGTGGTCGACGAGCGCCCTGGCCGCTTCGCCGGTGGCGATGTTGCCGCCGATCACGTCGACCGAGGAAAGGTTTTTCCTGACCCAGGAGACGCACTCCAGCACCCCTTTGGAATGCCCGTGCGCGGTGTCGACGACGATCACGTCGACTCCGGCCTCGGCCAGCAATTCCGCGCGTTCCTCCGTGCCGGCGCCGACGCCGATGGCGGCGCCGACGCGCAGGCGTCCATGCGCGTCCTTGCAGGCGTTCGGATGCTCGGTGGTCTTGATGATGTCCTTCACGGTAATCAGCCCGCGCAGTTCGAAGGCCTCGTTGACCACCAGCACCCGTTCGAGACGGTGCTTGTGGATCAGCGCCTTGCCCTGGTCGACGGTGGCGCCTTCCATGACCGTGACCAGCCGTTCCCTCGGGGTCATGATGTTGCGTATCGGCTGGTCGAGATTCGTCTCGAAACGCAGGTCGCGGTTGGTCACGATGCCGACCACGCGCGAGCCTTCGACCACCGGGAAACCCGAAATCCTGTGCAGGCGCGTCAGCTCGACGACTTCGCGCACCGACATGCCCGGCGGAACGGTGATCGGGTCCTTGAGAATGCCCGACTCGAAACGCTTGACCTTGGCGACCTCGGCGGCCTGCGCCCTGGGGGAGAGATTCTTGTGCACCACGCCGATGCCGCCCTCCTGGGCCATGGCGATCGCCAGGCGGCTCTCGGTCACCGTATCCATGGCCGCCGAGAGCAGGGGCACGTTGAGGGAAATGTTGCGCGTCAGCCGGGTTTGCAGACAGACATCGCGGGGAAGAACGGCGGAAAGGGCGGGAACGAGCAGGACGTCGTCAAAAGTCAACGCTTTCTGAATTACGCGCATGGTCTTCAATCCGGTCTCACAAAAAAGTATTATACAGTATCTGTTTCATTCCCCAGGACGCTCCGATGCCAGCGAAACACTCCCCCTTCCTCCCCCTCCTTCTCGCCGCCGCGCTGTGCGTGGCCCTGCCGGCGGGCGCGCAAATCTATCAATGGAAAGACTCGAGCGGAAAAACGGTGATTTCCGACAAGCCGCCCGCCGCCGGGACTCCGGTGGAGAAAAAGGCCGGAAAGAGTTCCCCGGCGCCGGCGGATTCGCGGCAGCCGTCGATGGTCGACCGTGAGCTGGAATTCCGCAAGCGGCAACTGGAATCGCGCGAGAAGGCCGAGAAGGCGGAAAAGGAAGAAGCCGCCGCGGCCGAGCGGGAGAGGAACTGCCGGGCCGCCCGCGGCGCGTTGCAGTCGCTCGAAAGCGACGCGAGGATCATGATGCGCAACGAAGACGGCGAACGCTATGTGTTGGACAAGGCGCGGCGCGATCAGGAAATCGCCAGGGTGAAACAGATCATCGAAACGAGGTGCGAATGACGCTCTGAGCGGCCGGGCGGGATCCTCGCCGGCCGTTTCGGAAAACGCGCCCGGCGCGGTGGTTTTCCCGGCCGGCTCCCTGGCGTGGATGCTCGCGCAAATTGCCATGAGGCGGGCGTTCCGTTATCCTTCGGGACTTTCCCGTTCCCGCCCGAGCTCATGAACATCGTTCTCAAAACGCCCAGTGAAATCGAGAAAATGCGGCTGGTCTGCCGCCTTGCCGCGGAGGTGCTCGACTACGTCGCGCCGTTCGTGAAACCGGGGGTCGCCACGGAGGAACTCGACCGGCTTTGCCACGATTACATGGTCCATGTGCAAGGATGCGTCCCGGCCACGCTGAACTACGCGCCGCCGGGCTACCGGCCTTATCCGAAATCGATCTGCACTTCCGTCAACCACCAGATTTGCCACGGCATCCCCGGCGAGAAACAGCTCAAGAACGGCGACATCGTCAACATCGACGTCACGCCCATCAAAAACGGCTATCACGGCGACACCAGCCGGATGTTCCTGGTCGGCGAAGTTTCCATCCAGGCGCGGCGGCTGTGCGACATCGCCCACGAATGCATGTGGGCCGGCATCGCGCAGGTGCGGCCGGGCGCCTGCCTGGGAGACATCGGCCACGCCATCCAGCGGCACGCCGAAAGCGCCGGATTCTCGGTGGTCCGGGAATTCTGCGGGCACGGCGTCGGCGCCCGTTTTCACGAAGATCCGCAAGTCGTCCACTTCGGGCAGCCCGGCACCGGCGTGGTGCTGCGCCCGAACATGATCTTCACCATCGAGCCGATGGTCAACGCCGGCAAGGCGGCCATCCGCGTGCTGGCGGACGGATGGACGGTGGTCACCAAGGACCACGGCCTGTCCGCGCAATGGGAACACACGGTGCTGGTCACCGAAAGCGGTTACGAGATTCTCACCGTCTCCGGCGGCATGCGCCCGCCTCCCGAATGGGTCCGGTGATGGAGTCCGATTGTCCGGCCCGCGCTCTGCTCGTTGACCGCTACAAGGCGCGCATCCAGAAAGGCCAGCGCACGCTGCGCGATCAGTATCTGTCCTGCCTCGACCCCGACCCGGCGTGTCTGCTTTACGAACGCAGCCAGTTGATCGACGAGGTGCTGCGCGAGCTGTGGATCGAGCTGTGCTTCCCCGATTCCATGGCGCTCTGCGCGGTCGGCGGCTATGGCCGCGGCGAACTGTGGCCGGCCTCGGACATCGACCTGTTGATTCTCCTGCCGGACGATCCCGATCCGGCGCGCGCCGGGCAGCTCGAACAACTGCTTCGCCTGTTCTGGGACATCGGGCTGGAAATCGGCCACAGCGTGCGTACCGTGGAGGACTGCCTGCGCGAAGCCGAAAAGGATCTGACCATTCAGACGGCCCTGGTGGAAGCGCGGATGATCATCGGCAACTACGCCCTGTTCAGCCGGATGTCCTCCGAATTCAGGAAACGGCTCGATCCGCAGGCGTTCTACCACACCAAGCGCATCGAGCAGGACGAGCGCTACCGCCGCTACCAGGAATCGCCGTACAGCCTGGAACCGAACTGCAAGGACAGTCCGGGCGGACTGCGCGACTTGCAGACGATCCTGTGGATCGCGCAGGTCGCGGGCTACGGCAACAGCTGGCGGGAACTCAAACGTCATGGTTTCATCACCTACCAGGAAGAACAGGGGCTGGCGCGGCGCGAGCGATTCCTGCAAAAGCTGCGCATCCAGTTGCATTTCCACGTCGGGCGGCATGAAGACCGCCTGCTGTTCGACTACCAGACCGCGCTCGCCGAACGGCTCGGCTTCCGGGACAAGCCCACCCGGCGCGCCAGCGAGCAGTTGATGCAGGAGTATTACCGCAACGCCAAGACGATCATGCAGCTCAACACCATCTTGCTGCAGAACATGGGCGCGGCGATATTTCCTTCGCTCGAACACGAATCCGTTCCGATCAACGAGCGCTTCCAGAATACGCGCCAGTTGCTCGACGTCACTTACGAAAAAGTGTTCGCCGAGCATCCCGACGCCATGCTGGAAGCCTTCCTGCTGATGGGCCGGCATTCGGAACTGAAGGGGCTGAGCGCGCGCACCATCCGCCAACTGTGGCGCGCGCGCCGGCTGATCGACGACGATTTCCGGCAGAATCCGCTCAACAAGGAACGCTTCATCGAACTGTTCAGGCAGCCGCGCGGCGTGCTGCACGGACTGCGGCGGATGAACGAATTCGACATCCTGGGCCGCTACCTGCCGAAATTCGGCGCCATCGTCGGGCAGATGCAGCACGATCTGTTTCACGTCTACACGGTGGACCAGCACATCATGCAAGTGCTGCGCAACCTGCGCCGTTTTTCCGACACCGACTTCACCCACGAATACCCGTTCTGCAGCCGGCTGGTCAGCGAATTCGACAAACCGTGGCTGCTCTACATCGCCGCGCTGTTCCACGACATCGGCAAGGGACGCGGCGGCGGCCATTCGGAACTCGGCGCCTTCGACGCCCAGGAATTCTGCGACGAACACGGCCTGGGCGAGGAAGATTCCGAACTCGTCGTGTGGCTGGTGCGCAATCATCTGGTCATGTCCAACGTCGCCCAGAAACAGGACACCGCCGATCCCGACGTCGTCGCCGCGTTCGCCAGAACGGTCAAGGACGAGCGCCACCTGACCGCGCTTTACCTCCTGACCGTGGCCGACATCCGCGGCACCGGCCCGAAAATCTGGAATTCGTGGAAAGACCAGTTGTTCGAGGGCCTGTTCAACCAGACCCGCCACCTCCTGCGGCTGGGCGGACAGGTGCCCGCGCAAGGGATCATCAAGGAACGCCAGGAAGAAGCCCTGCGCCTGATGCTCTATCACGGAATCCGGGAGTCGGCCCACGAGCAATTCTGGAGCCTGCTCGACACGGTCTATTTCCTGCGCCACTCCGCCGAGGAGATCGCCTGGCACACGCGCGCCCTGCACTACCGCGTCAACACCGGGGAGCCGGTGGTCAAGGCCCGCCTCAACCCGCACGGCGACGGCATCGAAGTCATGGCCTACACCCGCGACCAGCGCGACCTGTTCGCCCGCATGGTCGGTTTTTTCAGCCGGGCGGGCTACAACATCCTCGACGCGCGCATCCACACCACCAAGCACGGCTACGCGCTCGACAGCTTCATCATGCTCGACGTCACCGGGCGCGGCAGCGACCGCAACATGATCAGCTACATCGAACACGAACTGAAGGAACGCCTGATCCGGCAAGCGCCGCCGGATCAGCCGGCGCAGGGACGCATTTCGCGCCAGGTGCGGCATTTCCCGATCCCGCCGCAAGTGAGCATCGAGGACGACGAGAAAGGAGCGCAATTCGTCCTGTCCGTCAACTGCTCCGACCGTCCCGGATTGCTGTACACCATCGCCAGCGTGCTGGCGCTCCACGGCGCGAACCTGCACACCGCCAAGATCGTGACCCTGGGAGAACGGGTCGAGGACACCTTCCTGATTACCGGCGGCGATCTCGGCAACCAGCAAAGCCGGATCAAACTGGAAACGGAACTCTTGAATCAATTGAAATATTGAAAGATCATGTCGCCGGGGAAA
>JAISNE010000186.1 GCA_031276375.1 Accumulibacter sp. | reverse complement strand
CTTCCCACCGCGTCATTCCCCTGCACAAACGGGGAAATCGCCTGACCATCGCAATCGCCGATCCGACCAATTTGCGCGCGCTCGACGAGATTCGTTTCCAGACGGGCATGGCCGTCGATCCGGTGATCGTCGACGAAAGCAAGCTGGCGCCGATGGTCCTGAAATTGTCGGAGTCGAGCGAAGAAACGCTCAAGAATCTGGCCGACGAAGACCTCGATGTCGAATTCGCCGACGAGGAAGTGGGCAAGCCCGATGAGGCGGTAACGAGCGACGTCGACGACGCGCCGGTGGTGCGGTTCATCCACAAGGTGCTGCTCGACGCGATCAACGACGGCGCGTCCGACATCCATTTCGAGCCATACGAGAAAAACTACCGGATCCGCTTCCGGATCGACGGCGTGTTGCAGGAAGTCGTCTCTCCGCCCCTGGCCATCAAGGAAAAGGTCGCCTCGCGCATCAAGGTGATCTCGCGCCTCAACATTGCCGAAAAACGGGTGCCGCAGGACGGCCGGATGCGCCTCGTCCTGTCGAAAAGCCGCGCCATCGATTTCCGCGTCAGCACCTTGCCGACCGTGTATGGCGAAAAGATCGTGCTGCGCATCCTCGATCCGAGCAGCGCCACGCTGGGCATCGAGGTGCTCGGCTACGAGCCGGAACAAAAGGCGTTGCTGCTCGACGCCATCGAGCGCCCGTATGGCATGGTGCTGGTCACCGGCCCGACGGGATCGGGGAAAACGGTGTCGCTCTACACCTGCCTGAACCTCCTGAACAAGCCGGGAATCAACATCTCCACCGCGGAGGATCCGGCGGAAATCGCGCTGCCCGGCATCAATCAGGTCAATGTGGACGACCGTCAGGGACTGACCTTTCCGGTGGCGCTCAAGGCTTTCCTGCGCCAGGATCCGGACATCATCATGGTCGGCGAAATCCGCGACCTGGAAACGGCGGAAATCGCCATCAAGGCCGCGCAGACCGGGCACATGGTGCTGTCGACGCTGCACACCAACGATGCCCCGTCGACACTGACGCGCATGATGAACATGGGCATTCCCACGTTCAACCTTGCTTCCAGCATTCTTCTGATTACCGCGCAACGGCTCGTGCGCAGGTTGTGCAACTGCAAAAAGCCGCTCGACACGCCGGTGGAGACCCTGCTGGACGCTGGATTCACCGAGGATGACCTCGATGGAAGCTGGACCGTTTACGGGCCGAACGGATGTGAGCGATGCAAGGGCTCCGGGTACAAGGGACGGGTGGGCATCTATCAGGTCATGCCGGTGACGGAAGCCATCCAGCGCATCATCATGAGCAACGGGACCTCGATGGATATCGCCGAACAGGCGCGTCTCGAAGGCGTCAACGACCTGCGGCGTTCAGGATTGATCAAAGTGATGCATGGGTTCACCTCTCTTGATGAGGTACTTGGCAGCACCAATGTTTAAAGCGTAAAAGGAAGGACACTCATCATGGCGACGGCGGCAAACCCAGCCAGGCAGCAGCGGCAACAGCAACAGCAGCAACAGCGGCACCAGACGAAGGAATACATTTTTCTCTGGACCGGAAAGAACAGGACCGGAAAAATCATTCGCGGAGAGCTGCGCGCCGCGAGCGAGACGGTGGTCAACGCCACCTTGCGCCGGCAAGGCATTCTGGTCACCAAAATCACCAAGCAGAAATTCCGCGGCGGACGCAAGGTCAAGGAAAAGGATATTGCCCTGTTTACCCGGCAGCTCGCCACCATGATGAAATCCGGGGTTCCGCTTCTCCAGACCTTTGACATCGTTGGCCGCGGGCACGACAACCCGGGCGTCGGGAAACTGTTGCTCGACATCAAGGCCGATGTCGAATCGGGCAGTTCGCTGTCGCAGGCGTTCCGCAAATACCCGGCTTACTTCGATCAGCTTTACTGCAATCTGGTCTCCGCCGGCGAACAGGCCGGCATCCTGGAAACATTGCTCGACCGCCTGGCGACCTACAAGGAAAAGATGCTCGCCATCAAGTCGAAAATCAAGTCCGCGCTGTTCTACCCGACGGCCATCCTGATCGTTTCCTTCATCGTCACCGCGGTCATCATGATCTTCGTCATCCCGGCGTTCAAGGAGGTGTTCACCAGCTTCGGCGCCGACCTGCCGACCTTGACCCAGGTGGTCATCGACATGTCCGACTTTTTCGTGAAATGGTGGCTGTTGATTTTCGGTGGAATCTTCGCCGGCATCTTTGCTTTCTTCTATGCCTGGAAGCGTTCCACGAAGATGCAGTTCGTTCTCGACAGATTCTTCATCCGCATGCCCATTTTCGGACCGATCATCCTCAAGTCGGTCATCGCCCGCTGGACGCGGACCTTGTCCACCATGTTCGCCGCGGGCGTTCCGCTGGTCGAATCGCTCGAATCGGTCGGCGGCGCCGCCGGCAACTACGTATACCGGGATGGAACCCGCCACATCCAGGACGAGGTCAGCACCGGCACCAGTCTCACCGCGGCCATGCAGAACTCCAACCTGTTTCCGAACATGGTCACCCAGATGGTGGCGATCGGCGAGGAAGCCGGCTCCCTCGATTCGATGCTCGGGAAAGTGGCCGATTTTTACGAAGGGGAAGTGGACGACGCGGTGGAAGCGATGTCGAGCCTCCTGGAACCGCTCATCATGGTCATACTCGGCGTGCTGATCGGCGGTCTGGTGGTCGCCATGTACCTGCCGATCTTCAAGCTCGGCGCCGTCGTTTGAGCCCATGGAAAGCTCCTTCCTGCGGACGCTGGCCGAACCCGATGTCTTTCCGGCGGTCAGCGGCCTGATCGGTCTGCTGGTCGGTAGTTTCCTCAACGTGGTGATTTACCGCCTGCCCCGGATGATGGAGCGGGAATGGCACTGCCAGTGCGCGGAACTGCGCGGAGAAGAAGCACCGCAAGGCGAAACGATTTCCCTGGTCAAGCCGCGTTCGCGCTGTCCCGCCTGCGGTCACGCGATCTCCGCGCTGGAGAACATCCCCATCGTCAGCTGGCTGGTCTTGCGTGGCAAATGTTCCGCGTGCCACGGGGCAATTTCCATCCGCTACCCGCTGGTCGAAGCCATCACCGGCCTGCTGACCGCCTTTGCCGCCGTCCATTTCGGTTTTGGCTGGAGCGCACTGGGAGCCATCCTGCTCATCTGGTCGCTGATCGTCCTGACCTTCATCGACTTCGATACGACCTACCTCCCGGACGCGATCACGCTGCCGCTGCTCTGGTGCGGCCTGCTGTTCAATCTCGAAAACACCTACACCAGTCTTTCATCGGCGGTCATCGGCGCCATGGCGGGTTATCTGTCCCTGTGGTCGGTCTATTGGGGATTCAAACTGCTCACCAGCAAGGAAGGCATGGGCTACGGCGATTTCAAGCTGCTCGCCGCGCTGGGCGCCTGGATGGGCTGGTCGATGCTGCCGCTGATCGTCCTGCTTTCTTCGGTCGCCGGCGCCAGCGTGGGCATCGCGCTCGTCGCGCTGGCGAAACGCGGACGCGAAATCCCCATCCCGTTTGGCCCCTACCTCGCCACGGCGGGTGTCATCGCCATTTTTTGGGGCGATCACCTGACGCAGTATTACCTGCGCCTGATGTGACACCAGGTTGCGCTCAATAGGCCGTTGATATGCAAGTCTGACGTATCAGGATTTTGGTCACTTTTTTGGCGTATCACGATGGTTTGACTGCAACTTGGCATCACCCGTCGCTACGGAATTCATCCCTTGGTTTATTACCGGCCATGCGAATCGATGGAATCCGCCAGTTTCCCAGCCCGTCATTCCCGCGCAGGCGGGAATCCAGTATTCCGCGCCTTTTCTGGATTCCCGCCTGCGCGGGAATGACGGGTATTTTGACCGCCTCGTCTTAAAAAAAACGAGGGGGGTGCATGAATGTATCGCCTGATACCAACTTGCGCTCAATATATGACGCCCGCTTCGTTCAGCGCTTTCGGGAACGGGCAAATACCCGGCGTCGAGCGGCCGGAACTCCCGATCATCGGCTTTTGCGATCTTCCGTTTGCCTCGTCATCCATGCGTAAATGGAATAGACTGCCGGATTGGCTCGCCGGAGGGTAAAGCCGGCGGACGCTCCTGGCCGCATCGCGCATCGCGTCATTGGCCGGGCAGGTATCGTTATTCATGTCGACGAAAGCGGCTACGGATCCGATGGAAAAAGAAGGGCACGTTCCAGCCCGGCTCTCATGGGCGGAGGAGTTGCGGCGCGTATCGCAGGCGGTGAGCCGGAACGGCGGCAAGCCCCAGACCAGCCGCCATCGGCTTTTCTACCTTCTTCACTGGACCTCCGACGCCAGCCGTTTCGGAATCACGGTGCATCGCGGACGCGATCTGGAAGACGCCGCGGTCTGGTGGGATATCGAACGCGCCCTGGTCAGACCACCGCCGTTCGTCACCGGGGACGACGCCGACATCCTGTGTCTACTCAGGGACGCGGGCATGGACGATGGCGGTTTGCAGGCTTTCGCCCTGGCCGGCGGACGGGCGGGCGAACTCCTGCGGCGCTTGCTGCAAAGCGGGCGTCTGGCCCTGTCCAGCGATCTTTCGCTGCTGCTTTGCGGCGAGCCGAGGCCGGGCTGTCTGGGGTGGAGAATCGACGC
>JAISNE010000185.1 GCA_031276375.1 Accumulibacter sp. | reverse complement strand
TCACTGAGCGCCCCCAGACCGCTCGCCTCGGACAGCGCCGACATGTTCGCCAGACTCTGCCCTTGCGACAAGTGAGTCAGCATCAGCCACATCAAATCCGACGCTTCGCGGATCACCTTGCCCATCCGCCTCATCGCTCCCGTTTCCTTGCTTGCCGCTTCGTAACCCGCCGGTAGATGCTTCATCAGCCGTCGAATGTTGTCTTCGGTCATCCTTTCTCTCCTGTTCCTTTGGAGAAATCATACCCATCTCCAGCTCCAATTACCTTATTAAGTTAATGCCTATGGGGCAGGCCCCCGTGCCTGCCCGCGCCCGCAACGAAATGCCCGTTCCCAAACGCTCCATTACGACATCCGCTTATGCGATAGCCCTGGCCACCGGGTGGCGGACAGACAATCGAACAAAATTCCTGGCGCAACGCCGGGGAAATGATGCGGCGTTGGGGGGATTTTTTGGATCAACTCAAGGCGGGGGCAGAGGCTGATGTTTCCCCTCGAATTTTCATGCACCCTCGCTTTTTTTAAGACGAGGCGGTCAAAATACCCGTCATTCCCGCGCAGGCTTGGAATCCAGAAAAGGCGTGAAATACTGGATTCCAAGCCTGCGCGGGAATGACGGGCGCGAGGGACGTTGGCGATGGCGGATTCCATCGATTCGCATTGATATTGACGGCCTATTGAGCGCAACTTGGCATTACCGATGCCATCGGGAAGCCGAATGGAACGCTGTGCATTGCGGAAGGCTTTGCTACTGGCACGAGTATCCACGAAACGACCGGATATGCCGTGGCTATTGCCTTCGATGCCGGAAACCCGCTGCCGGTAGCGCAAGCCCGCAATGGGATCGTGCAAGGGTGCCCGGCAGGGCCGGGAGAGGGGCGGCGGCCAATGACCGGCGCTTTGCGCCGCAAGCACTACCGCCCGCGAACCCTGCCGGGGAATGGCCGGTCAGGGTCAATAGCGGTAATGCTCCGCCTTGTACGGCCCTTCGACCGGCACGCCGATGTAGGCCGCCTGCCGCTCGGTGAGGACGGACAATTGCGCGTTGAGTCTCTTCAGTTGCAGACGCGCGACCTTTTCATCGAGGCGCTTGGGCAGGGTGTAGACGCCGACCGGGTAGTTGGCCGTGTGCGAGAACAATTCGATCTGGGCGATCGTCTGGTTGGCGAACGAGGAGGACATGACGTAACTCGGATGACCGGTGGCGCAGCCGAGGTTGACCAGACGGCCCTTGGCCAGCAGGATGATGCGGTGGCCCGACGGCATGAGTACGTGATCGACTTGCGGCTTGATTTCTTCCCACGGGTATTTTTCGATCGAGGCCACGTCGATTTCGCTGTCGAAATGGCCGATGTTGCAGACGATGGCCTGATCCTTCATCCGGATCATGTGCTCGTGCGTGATGACGTGGTAGTTGCCGGTGCAGGTGACGAAGATGTCGGCCTTGTCGGCGGCCTCGTCCATGGTCACCACGCGGAAGCCTTCCATCGCCGCCTGCAACGCGCAGATCGGGTCGATCTCGGTGACCCAGACCTGCGCCGAGAGCGCGCGCAGCGCCTGCGCCGAACCCTTGCCGACGTCGCCGTAGCCGCAGACCACCGCGATCTTGCCGGCGACCATCACGTCGGTGGCGCGCTTGATGCCGTCGACCAGCGATTCGCGGCAGCCATAGAGATTGTCGAACTTGGATTTGGTGACCGAGTCGTTGACGTTGATCGCCGGGAACTTGAGTTCGCCGCGTTCGTGCATGCGGTAGAGGCGATGCACGCCGGTGGTGGTTTCCTCGGTGACGCCACGGATCTGCGCGCTGCGCGTCGAATACCAGTTCGGGACGGCCGCGAGCTTCGCGCGGATCGCAGCGAAGAGGACATCCGCCTCCTCGCTGTCGGGCGCATCGAGCGCCGCGGGATCTCGTTCGGCGCGCGCGCCCAGATGCAGCAGCAGCGTCGCGTCGCCGCCGTCGTCGAGAATCATGTTCGAGAAGCCGCCGTCGGGCCACTCGAAAATGCGATGGGTGTAATCCCAATAGTCCTTCAGCGACTCCCCCTTGACGGCGAAGACCGGGATACCCTGGGCGGCGATCGCGGCGGCGGCGTGATCCTGGGTCGAGAAGATGTTGCAGGAAGCCCAGCGCACCTGGGCGCCGAGCGCGATCAGCGTTTCGATCAGCACGGCGGTCTGGATGGTCATGTGCAGAGAGCCGGTGATGCGCGCGCCCCGCAAGGGTTGGCTGGCCGCGAATTCCTCGCGGATGGCCATCAGGCCGGGCATTTCGGTTTCGGCAATGCGGATTTCCTTGCGGCCCCAGTCCGCGAGTTTGAGGTCGGCGACAACGTGATCGGTAATGTTTGCCACGGCGATTCTCCTTCGAAGCGGTGGCCGGCGCGGGAGGCTGGTGGATTCACCCGTCCTCCCGTGGCGGCACGGGTTGGTCAGGTGAGCGCCGTTGGTGATTCCGAGCCTGAAACCGCCGCGGCGGTTTTGCAGCGCTCCTCGGATGAGACATGGATCATACGCGGTTTTCAGCTTTCCGTTGGCGTCGACCACAGTTCGTCGAGGTCCGGAAAGTTCCAGTTGGCCGGATTTTCATGACTGGCGATTTTTTCCCTGCATCCGGGAGCCGAGAGGTCGACCAGTTCCGGCATGATGCGCGCGTTGCCGCGCGTGGAGAAAAAGACCTTGATCCGCGGCGTGAGCAAGGACTTCGGCGACTGGGCCATGACCACCCCGATACGGCCGGAACTCAAACGGACGAGCGAACCGATCGGGTAGATGCCCAGGCTCTTGACGAAGGCCTGGAAAACGCCCGGATCGAAATGGCCGCTGGCCCACTCGGCCATCTTGCGCAGCGATTCGGCGGGATCCCATCCGGCCTTGTACGGACGGTTCGAAGTGATCGCGTCGTAGACGTCGCAAACCGCGCCTATCCTGGCGTACAGGCTGATTTCGTCGTTCTTGAGTCTTACCGGATAGCCCGTGCCGTCGGTCTTTTCGTGATGGTGCAGCACGACATCGAAAACGATCTCGTCCACGCCGTGACTATTCTGGAGGAGCTTGACGCCTTCCTCCGGATGGCTCTTCATGATCCGGAATTCCTCGTCGGTC
>JAISNE010000146.1 GCA_031276375.1 Accumulibacter sp. | reverse complement strand
GACAAATATCGTAGCGGCGAAAATCAGCGATAAAATTGTCGCTCCGCTTTGTTATACCGAAAATACCACCAGCGCTTCTTTCGTGGAATGGTTTAGAACATCGTTCATCAAATCCGTTCCGAAGGGCATCACGGCAATCATGGACAATGCTTCTTTTCACCCTAAAAAGAAGTTGCGTAATTTGGCTCGCCGCCACGAAATAAAACTCTTGTTTTTTACCTCCATACTCACCAGATTTCAATCCTATCGAAAAAACTTGGGCAAATATGAAACACGGGTTAATAGACATAATCCTCCACTGCAACGATTTGCCTTCCGCTATATATCAATATTTTCATGCCGGTACTTGTTGAGTTGAATTACTATACGCCCAAAATGACCGGAATCCTGACCCGTCGGACTTGACTATCAACGGCTTGTCGAGCGCAACCTGGTATGAGGAGATCGCCGCTCGGCGCGAGCGCCGGCTGGCGTTCGCCATCGCGCGGTTTTGCAATTTCCCCGGTGTCTTCTATTCCGGGCGCATCTGCGGGAAGAGGATGACGTCGCGGATGTTGGCCGAGTCGGTCAGCAGCATCACCAGGCGGTCGATGCCGATGCCGCAGCCGCCGGTCGGCGGCAGGCCGTATTCCAGGGCGCGGATGTAGTCGGCGTCGTAGTACATGGCTTCCTCGTCGCCGGCGTCCTTGGCCTTGGCTTGCGCCAGGAAGCGCGCCGCCTGGTCTTCCGGGTCGTTCAGTTCGGAGAAGCCGTTGGCGATCTCGCGGCCGGCGATGAATAGTTCGAAACGTTCCGTGATTTCAGGGTTGCCGTCGCTGCAACGCGCCAGCGGACTGGTTTCGGCCGGGTAATCGACGATGAAGGCCGGATCCCACAGCTCGGCTTCGGCGGCTTCCTCGAACAGCAGGAGTTGCAGGCTGCCGAGTCCGGCGCCGGGCTTGACTTCGGTCTTCCCCGCGGCGAGCGTCCGGCGCAGCCAGTCGGCGTCGGTCAGTTGTTCCCGCGTATAGTGCGGGCGATGTTTCATGATCGCCTGGACCATGGTCAGGCGCTCGAAGGGCCGGGACAGGTCGAGCGGGCGGCCTTGGTAGACGAATGTCTCGGTGCCGAGCGCCTCGCGCGCCGAATGGCGCAGCAGGCCTTCGGTGAAGTCCATCAATTTGCGGTATTCCGAGTACGCCTCGTAGAACTCCATCATCGTAAACTCGGGATTGTGCCGGGGACTCATGCCTTCGTTACGGAAGTTGCGGTTGAGTTCGAAGACTTTCTCGAAGCCGCCGACGACGAGTTTCTTGAGGTACAGCTCCGGCGCGATGCGCAGGAAAAGCTCCCTGTCCAGCGCGTTGTGGTGCGTCTTGAACGGACGCGCCGACGCGCCGCCGGGGATCGGGTGCATCATCGGCGTTTCGACTTCCAGGAAGCCGTGCCCGCGCATGTAGTCGCGGATCGACTGCACGATGCGGCTGCGCGCCATGAAGGTAAGGCGCGACCGCTCGTTCATGATCAGGTCGAGATAGCGCATGCGGTACTTCTGTTCCAGGTCGGCCAGCCCGTGGAATTTTTCCGACAGCGGACGCAGCGCCTTCGAGAGCAGGCGCAGTTCGGCGCAGCGCACGGTGAGTTCGTTGGTCCGGGTGCGGAACAGCGCGCCGGCGGCGCCAACGATGTCGCCGATGTCCCAGCGTTTGAAGGCGGCGTAGGTTTCCTCGCCGACCTGGTCGCGCGCGACGTAGAGCTGGATGCGGCCGCCGACGTCGGCAATGGTGATGAACGAGGCCTTGCCCATCACGCGCTTGAGCATGATGCGCCCGGCCACCTTGACCTCGACCGGATTGGCTTCGAGTTCCTCGCCGGATTTCGCGGCGTACTGTTCGACGATCCGGCCGGAGATGTTCTCGCGCTCGAAATCGTTCGGATACGCCTTGCCCGTGGCGCGCCATTCGGCGAGCTTGGCGCGGCGTTCCGCGATGATGTGGTTTTCGTCCTGTTCCTGGGCGATGGGGGGCTGCTCGGACATGTGTCGATTCCCTGCAAGGTTGGATTTTCCGGCTCGTCGCGGCGGCGTCAGACGCCGTGCTTGAGGCTGGCTTCGATGAAAAGATCGAGATCGCCGTCGAGCACGCGCTGCGTGTCGCCGACTTCGACGTTGGTGCGCAGGTCCTTGATGCGGGACTGGTCGAGCACGTAGGAGCGAATCTGATGGCCCCAGCCGATGTCGGTCTTGGCGTCCTCGAGCTTTTGCTGTTCGGCCTGGCGCTTGCGGATTTCGGCCTCGTACAGGCGCGATTTCAGCATGGCCATCGCCTCGGCGCGGTTGCGGTGCTGCGAGCGGTCGTTCTGGCATTGCACGACGATGCCCGACGGCAGATGCGTGATGCGCACCGCCGAATCGGTCTTGTTGATGTGCTGGCCGCCCGCGCCCGAGGCGCGGTAGGTGTCGATGCGCAAATCGGCGGGGTTGATCTCGATCTCGAACGAATCGTCGATCTCCGGATAGACGAACACCGAGGCGAAACTGGTGTGCCGGCGGGCGTTCGAGTCGAACGGCGATTTGCGCACCAGGCGGTGAATGCCGGTTTCCGAACGCAGCATGCCGAAGCAGTAATCGCCCGAGAGCTTGATGGTGGCGGTCTTGATGCCGGCCACGTCGCCTTCGGATTCATCCAGGATCTCGACGGCATAGCCTTTGCGCTCCCCGTATTTCACGTACATGCGCAGGAGCATCGAAGCCCAATCCTGGGCCTCGGTGCCGCCGGCGCCCGCCTGGATGTCGAGAAAACAGTCGAGCGGGTCCGCCGGGTTGTTGAACATGCGGCGGAATTCGAGGCCGGCGACTTCCTTTTCAACGCCGTCGATGTCGCCGGCGACGGCGAGCAAGGTTTCGTCGTCATTCTCCTCGCGCGCCATGCCGAACAGTTCCCCGGCTTCCTTGAGGCTGCTCGCGACCCGGTCCAGGGTCAGCACGACGTCCTCGAGCGCCTTCTTTTCCCTGGAAAGTTCCTGGGCGCGCTCGGTATTGCTCCATACCGCGGGATCTTCCAGCTCGCGGGAAACCGCGTTCAGTTGATCGTATTTTTGATCGTAGTCAAAGATACCTCCGAAGCTCGGCGGCGCGCTGCGCGATGTCCG
>JAISNE010000038.1 GCA_031276375.1 Accumulibacter sp. | reverse complement strand
CTCTTCCCGAGGAGGGAGGAGGGTTGTGGCGGCCAGGGTCCGGATGGTCGATCCATGGATGTTGGTGTCATGAGTTGTGAATTCGTAGATGAGAATGTCCGGTACTGGCAAGGCTATCCAGGGCGTCTGAGCATTTTGTTTCAACGTATTTCCAATTTACGACATTAGAGAGCTCTCTCATGACTCTATTCGATGAAAAGCGCAAGTCGACCGACCGCAGGGTGAAGGACGACGGCCCGCCGCCAGGATACCGGGAACGCCGGGTCAAAAAAGACCGGCGGCAAACCGAGATAGCGGAAATCTCGTTCCACGACTGGACGCTGTATCTTCTCAAGTTCAAGAAACGCGCCGCGGCGAAGGCGGCGGCGCGTCAGGCCGCCGAAACCACGAAGGTGGCAGCAAGAAAAGCGCTGGATCCGTCCCGCGCGGTCCACGGCGCGCCAACGGCCGAACATGATCCCAACGCGCCGCCCGCGATCGCCGTGCGCAAACCCGTTGCGGGCGCGCCAGCGGTGGAACGCGAGCCTGACGCGCCCATCGTCCGCCGCCGGCCTACTCCCTTCTGACCCACACGATCTCGGGCATTCTGCCGCGCTGGCGGTACAGCAGCGCCTGCAAGCGGACATGGACACGTCCGTACCAGGCTTCGGCCTCGGACAGGAAATACTGGCTCTCGACGGTATAGAGGGCCGCGGACGCGGGTGTGGACTTGCGCAGTTTCTCCGGCAGGGCATTGACGAAACCCCGCGCCGAGGTGAAATGCGCCCGCGCCCGGCGGCTGACGAGCGACTCCGCGTCCTGCAGCGACAGACCCGGAATCACCGCCATCAGGACTTCCGGCGGCGCGAAGTTGACATTGACCGGCGTCGATTCGGGCAGCAGCGCGGTCAATGGCTCGATCGCCGCCAGCTTTTCGATGTCGCCGCCGCTCAATCCGGCCAGTTCCCCCAGTTCCATCGGGCTGGACACCGGCAGCAGCTTGCCGGTGATCCGCGCCGCCGCCGCGTCCAGCTTCCGCGCCTTCAGCCACAGCGTCACTCGCGCCGCCATGGCCTCGGCCATTTTGCCCGCCCAGGCGGCCGGCAGACTCTGTGTGGACAAGAGGCGTTGCAGCGCGAGCACGCCGGCCGCGTTCACCTTGCCGTTGCTCTGCAAAGTGTAGAGATTCAAGCGTCCCTGCAACTCGACGATCCGTCCGCCGACGCGTCCATCCTCGACGTTGATCGGCGGCACCGGAACCGTCCAGGCCTCGAACAGATGGTCGACATGATTGTTGCGCATGTCGTCGCGCAGAGAGAGCCGCGCCAGATCGATGGCGGACAGCGCGGTCGACTGGGCCGCGGCAAAATCGTTGCGGTTGCCAAGCTGGGTCAGCCACAGCCGCTCCCTGGCGCTCAACGCGAAGGCCAGCGAAGCGACCAGCGCGGCGATGAGAATCGCCACGATCAGCGCCATGCCGTGTTCCCGGCGGCGAAGACGGTGAACGTTTTTCATGGCGTTTTTCATGGCATGTGGAACACCCGTTCGAAGACGCCGCGTTCCGCCAGCGCCAGGCGGATACGGATCGCCCGCGGCCGCGCCTGGGCCTGGCCGCCCGGCCATGCTTCCAGCCAGGCGTTGGCGGCGCCGAGAAACGCCGTCTCGCAGCGTTCGACGGCTTGCAGCAAAGGCGTGTCGATGCCCCACGCCGCGCTTTCCCCTTGTACGGCTTGCGCGGCCTGCCCCGCGCCGAAAAGATCCACCGCGCTCACCCGCAGCGTCAAACGCCCCTGTTCGCAGAGATAGCGCACGCGCACCTGCGCGCGCTGCTCGTCGTGGCGGATCAGTTCGACGAAGAAACCGACGCTCTCGCCGTTGTTGACGACATTGCCGCCGCGCAGCGGGGACAACAGAACTTCCGGCGCATCGCGCAGCGGGTGCGGCACGGTTTGCAGGAAATCCGCCTCCATGCGGTCGAAAACCAGCCCCAGCTCGCGCCAGAAACGTATCTCCTTATCCAGCGCGCTTTTCGTCGAGGCCACGGAATCGAGTCCGCCATAGGCGATGACGCTGGCCAGGGCAAAGATCGCCAAGGCCACCAGAATCTCCAGAAGGGTGAAACCGCCTTCCGGACGCGCGGCTTCAGTTCTGCTGGCGCGCGACATAAACGATCTGCCTGGCCACGGCGTATTCCGGCCGCTCCGGCAGGAACACCTTGATTTCGACGCGCCGGAAACTGTAGTTGGGCGTTCCGCCGATCTCCTGCCGCCACAGGAATTCCTGCCGCCCCTGCACGGCCCGGCCGCTGCTCGCGCCCATCGGCGGAAACACGCGCGTGGCGCGCAACTCGCTCGCCAGATTCTGCGCCACCCACCCCGCGGCGGTGCGCGCCTTGAGATCGCTCACCGTATCGATGGCGAACCGGGTCGAACGCATCGCCGCCGCCATGGCGATACCGATGATGGCCAGCGCCACCAGCGTTTCCAGCAGCGTAAAACCGTGCATGCGCGTTTTCATCGAATCGTGCGTCATCTCCGGGAAGTCAGGGCGCGGCGCGGATTTCGATGCGCCCGAGCGCGTCGCCGGTAATATCGAGAGACTGCGGACCGGCCGTCAAGGTCAGCGTGAACGCCTCGGTCAGGCCGCCGAACGAGAAAACGAGCCGTTCCCCAAGCGGCCGCGAGGCGCCGTTGACGCGCAGGGCGCTGAGCGAAACGCCGTCCGCCAGACGGCCGGGAGAAACGGTTTCGGCGTCGGACAGCGCCACCCAGGCGCCGTGCTCGCGGTCGGCCACCCAGAACTGGAATCCCTGCCCATCGCTGGAAAACGCCACCGGCTGCCCGCGCATCACGGCCTCGTCGCGGGCGGCTTCGAGGCGGCCCGAAAGCATCTCGGCGGCCAGGCGCAAGCGCCGGCCATCGGAAAAATCGAGCTTTATCATGGCCACGCCCAGAGCGATCGCCGCGATGGCGCAGGCGACGATGATCTCGATCAGGGTGAATCCCCGCGCCCGCCGCCAGCCATTCATCCCGCGCGCCGGCGCGGCGACGCGCGGGCATCCTGTCCGGGGTCGATGAGCGGCGGAATGGAATCCGGGACGGCGTCTCACATCCAGGAACCGATATCCGCGTCATACCCCTCGCCGCCCTGCTGGCCGTCGGCGCCGTAGCTCATCACGTCGATCTCGCCCCGCAAGCCGGGGTTGAGGTAAAGGTAATCGTGCCCCCAGGGATCCTTCGGCGCCTTTTCCAGATAACCGCCATTCTTCCAGTTGCCCGGCACCGGTTCCGACATCGGCTTTTCGATGAGCGCCTTCAGGCCCTGCTCGGTGGTCGGATAACGGCCGCTGTCCAGCTTGTACAGCTTGAGCGCGGCGATCAGCGTGCCGATGTCCTGTTTGGCGGCGACGACCCGCGCCTCGTTCGGGCGGTCCATGATCTTGGGCACGACCAGCGCGCCGAGAATGGCCAGAATGGAAACGACGACGAGAATCTCGATCAGCGTAAAGCCCGTCGCGCCGCGCCGGACGGCCGGACGCCTCCGGATTGCGCCTGTATTCATGGTGAAACCTCCTCGATCGAAAACAAATTCCGGTTGGAAACATCCCTCTTCAGAGGGATCGTCCGGCAAGGAAGGATGTAAGCTCCTCCGCGCCGTGTCGCCCGCTTATGGGCGTGGATTGAAACAAACATTCATTTGACGAACTGGTTGATTTCGAAGACCGGCAGCAGGATGGCGAGCACGATGAACAACACCACGCCCCCCATGAGCAGGACGACGGCCGGCCCAAGCAAGGTCGTAAACGTCTCGATGCGCCGGGACAGCTCGCGCGAAAGTTCCTGCGCCGCCCGTTCGAGCATGCGGTCGAGGCGGCCGGTCGCCTCGCCGCTGGCGGTCAGGTGGATGAGGATCGGCGGAAACTGGCGCGTCATCGCCAGCGCCCGCGACAAGCCCATGCCCTCGCGCACCTGCGCGGCGGCGGCGCTGGCCGCCGCGCGCTGCACCTGGTTGGTCATCACCCCTTCCGCCGCGGCCAGCGCGGACAACAGCGGCACGCCGCTGCCGACCAGGATGGACAAGGTGCTGGAAAAGCGCGCGGTGTTGGCGGCGCGTTCGAAATGGCCGAAAAGCGGCAGATCGAGGCGCAAGGCGTGCACCCGCAGGCGAAAAGCCTCGCCGCGCATGGCCGCCGCGAAGAGCGCCCCGGCGATCACCGCCGCCGCCAGCAGCCAGAGTCCCCAATCGCCGACGAAAGCACTGATCGCCAGCAGGATGCGGGTCATCAGCGGCAAGGTCTGCCGCGCGCCCTGGAAGACCTGGACCATCTGCGGCACCACCCAGGTCAGCATGCCGACGATGACCAGCGCGGAAACCACGAAAACCACGGCCGGATAAATGAACGCCAGGGCCACCTTGGAAATGAGCTCGGCGCGCTCTTCCAGATAAACGGCGAGCCGCTGCATGACCCCGGCCAGCCGACCGGACTCCTCGCCCGCCTTGACCAGCGTCGGATAGAACGACGGAAAGGCGCGCGGCAGCGCGGACATCGCCGCGGAAACGGAAAGACCGCCGGCGATGTCGCCGCGCAGGACGGCGATCAAGCGTTTTTCGCGCTCATTGTCGGACTGGTCGGCCAGCACCGTCAGCGCCTCGTCCACGGTCAGGCCGGCGTCGAGCAGGGCCGAGAGCTGGCGCGAAAAGCGCGTCAGCAGCGAGCTTCCCAGACGCAGCCGGGAACGCTCCGCCGCGCCGCTCTTTTCCGCCTCGATCTCAGAGGCCAGCAACCCGCGCTCCCTGAGCGCGGCCCTCGCCTGCCGGGCACTCTCGGCGTCGAGCGTCCCCTTGACGGGACGCCCGCCGGCCAGCGGAATAGCGGTGTAGTGAAATGCGGGCACGGATCCCTCGTGTTTTCAGAAACCTGTGTTTCAGCAAGAACCGGCCAAAATCAGATGCGATATTATCCTAGAAAAGCGCCCGGCTACGGAAAGCACGGAGAATACGAGGAAAAACGGCCTGAAACAAAGTTTCGGTTGTTCGGAGGACAGAAGACGGAGGACAGCCAGTGACCGGCGCTGCGCGCCGCAAGAATTACTGTCCTCTGTCCCCAGTCCTCTGATATGGCACCGATCTCAAACGAAAAAAGCGCTTTTGATTGACGCGAAGCGGTTCGGCGAAATGAAAGCCGGGGGTGAGTTGTTCCCCTCTCCCACTTGTGGGAGGGTGCCCGAAGGGCGGGAGAGGGCCGGTGGTTCCACGGCAACAAGCGTTTGGGCAAACTCCGCCGCTGTCCCTCATCCGCCTTCGGCACCTTCTCCCCAGAGGGGAGAAGGGGAGGAGAGTTGCGGCCTTCGGTACCTTTTCCCAGAGGGGGGAAGGGAAGGGGAGTCGTGGTCTTTCGGCGCCTTTTCTTCCAGAGGGAGAAGGGAAAAAAGGGGATTCGAGCGCCGCGCCTTTCTTGCGGGCGATGTTTCAAACTGGCGTTGGTTTGACGATCAAGGCCGTATCGAGAAAGTCAAGGTCTTGCGCTTTTCAGGACATTGAATCTAGAAACCGCAGTTGGCCACTCGTTTTTTTGATGGAAGCCACCGGATGGCAAAGTTTCTTTCTTTTTTATCGACTCACCCATCGGGTGAGGCCGTTACGCGCTCGTGTGCGCTGCCCTGGAGCGCGCTGGCGGTGTTGCTCCTCCTGGCAGGCATGAAGCCCTGCCGCGTCGAAAGCGCCGTGCCAGCCCACTCCGGGACAGCACACACGAGCGCGTCCAACTGCGGTTTCTAGGTTGAAAGGCCATGGAAATCGCTCTCGACAGCTTTACTCCATGCAATTGACACCTTCGGTTCGCGCATGACGGCCATACGGATTATATGTAATGGAATTGCTATGACTCTCCGTCCGTTTCTTTGTCTCGATTTTTGTTCCGCTCGCCTCGATTTGCCGGCTTGTTCAGCGTTTCCTTACGGCTTCTCCTCTGTTGTCACGCAATCGACTACCGGATTTTCATCTTCACTTTTGACCAGCGTGCAGGGCGTGTAATTCTTCTCGACCTCCTGCCAGGCGCCATCGACGTAACGTTCCTTGGTGTCAACATAGCAATAGTCCCGCCCGTTGCT
>JAISNE010000018.1 GCA_031276375.1 Accumulibacter sp. | reverse complement strand
ACGTCAAGCCGATCATCACCGCCACGCTGCCGCTCGAACGCGCTGTCGAAGCCTTCCAGATGGCGGCCGACCGCAAGGCGCAGATGAAAGTCCAGTTGACGTTTTGATGGATTGGGCGGCAAATGGAAGATGAAACGCGGAGAACCGGGCGGAACGCTTTCGGTTCTCGCGTTGACTGAATTTCCACTTCTCATCCAATCGCGCTTCATTCAGGATCGCGCCCTGGTCATCGTTCCGTTATATATGATCCGCATATTCGTCATGCGCCGGTTCATTGTGTCGATCGCATGGGGTGAAGCGGTCGAGAGCGATTTCGATGGCATTTTCAGATTCCTGAAAAGAGCGGCGCCTTGACTTTCCCGATACGGCCTCGATCGTCAAACCAGCGCCGGTGAAAGATCGCCCGCAAGAAAGGCAGAGCGCTTGAATCGTCTTTTGTTTTCCTTCTCCCGTCGGGAGGGCGCCGAAAGTCACCAACTCGCCTTCCCTTCTTCTTTGCGGCAAGAAGGCGCCGCAGGCGGATGATGAAAGACGCGGTGGTACGCGAGCCTGCGGCTCGCATTGCGGGCGGGACGCCCGCGCTCCGGCCAGTGACCGGCGCCTCCCCCCACCCGTTCTCTCTCCACGAGTGGAGAGGGGAGTTATCAGCCTCCCCCACTTGTGGGGAAGGGTGGCGCGAAGCGCCGGGAGAGGGAACGGCGCAGCAAATGGGTTGTCTTCTGTCTTCCGTCCTCTGAACCGGGTGTCCCGCCCGCTTCGTGGGACTTTTTTCGGGCGCACGGTAATGAACCGGCCCGGAATCACTGAAGTTCGTCGCTGACCAAGAAAGCCCGTAACACGGTTCTGACGGAAAACATTTGGTGTCGGGAAGCGACGACCATGTCATAAAAATGTGGAGCCTGCCGGACGGCGCGCTGCTCAAAACCCTCGAAGGGCATATAACAAGGAACGCCGCGGTCAATCCCGATGGAAAACTGCTAGCGACCGCCAACGCGCCCGAACGAGACCGCCGGGGGCGCGTGCGGGATTCCGGGATGCGCGTGGCCCTGTGGCGGCTTCCCGAAGGCGAAATGCTGGCGAAACTCGATGGTCTCGCCGACATGCGATGCTCCGTCATCACGCCCGACAACACGCTGCTGGCGACGGGCGACAGCAAAGGAAACATAAAACTCTGGAGCCTCCCCGACGGCAAACTCATCAAAACGCTGGAAGGGGAATAGGGTGTGACGCAGGTCAGTGTCATCCGGAATTTTTGAACAGGAGGAGGATTTTCATGGAAACATGGCAGATTTCGTTTTGTGCAGAAAAAAACCAAATGTCACTGGCTCGTCACTGCTAAAAGTGAGTCAGTAAATTGTTCAGTAGTCAGTAATTTTGTATACATAAATAGGCCAAATACGCAAACAACTTCAGATTGCGTCATTGCGAGGCCCGAAGGGCCGTGGCAATCCATGCGACCGTTTGGATTGCCACGTCGCTGCGCTCCTCGCAATGACGGCTCCCTCCCTCGTCATTGCGAGGGCCGCAGGCCCGCGGCAATCCAGACGGCCTTTCCGTTTGCCCCGGCGTTGCGGCAGACGGAATCGCCGCATGGATTGCCGCGTCGCGCCGTCCGGGCAATGACGATTGGTTTGACAGGAGCCTCATCCAGTTGATTTGCTATAGTGATGAACCTCTGTCATTCCGGGCACAAACGATGCTTGTCATTTATCACGCCCGCAAAAAAGCCCTGCGAAGCAGGGGAGACGTCCACGCTCGCCGTTTTTCGCGCGGAAGAATATTGGAGCGCGGGCGTTCCGCCCGCAATGCGAGCCGCAGGCTGGCGCACCGCCGTCTCTTTCCTCACTGCGCGGGGGCGTTTGCCGCCATGATCGTCCATTTCGTTCGCCAGCCGAACTTCGATTCAGCAAGTTTGAGTGTCTCCAACCCCGTCATCGTTTGCCGGAAACTCTGAAAGCCAAGCCCATGCGCACCCTCGATACTGAAAAGCTCCCCGTCCTCTCGGCCGAAATCTTCGTGATTCCGCTGGAGGCGAACCGCTTCCTCATCTACGCGCCGTTGCGCCGCGCCGCGTTCGTCGGTAACGCCGGGGTGGTGAATCTCCTCGCCGATCTGCGGGAAGGGCGAACGGGTGGGGGCGGGAATGACGGCGAGACGCTCGAATTCCTGCGCCGGCTGGAGATCGTGGACGCCGGGCCGGAAACGCCGCCGCGCGAAGTTTTCGCCGACGAGCCGGAGCCGACCTCCGTCACGCTCTTTCTCACCACCGCCTGCAATCTGCGCTGCGCGTACTGCTACGCCGCCGCCGGGGAGGGCCGGGCACGGCGCATGTCCGTGGAACTGGCGCGGCGCGGTGTCGATTTCGTCGTCGCCAACGCCATCCGGCGCGGCGAGGATCACTTCGAGGTCAATTTCCACGGCGGCGGCGAGCCGACGCGCAACTGGCCGACGCTCACGGCGACGCTCGCGCACGCCCGCCGCCAGGCCGAGGCGCATGGGCTGAACCTCACCGCCTACATCGCCACCAACGCCGTCTTTTCCGCAAGGCAGCTCGACTGGATCGTCGCTCATCTGGACGGCGCGAGCGTTTCCTGCGACGGGCTGCCGGAAGTCCACGACGCCAACCGCGTCACTCCGGCCGGCAAGGGTTCCAGCGCCAGCGTGCTGCGTGCGCTGCGGCGCTTCGACGCGGAGAATTTCGCCTACGGCATCCGCATGACCGTCACCGCCGCCGCGATCCCGCATCTTCCCGATTCGGTCGAATACCTGTGCGCCAACTTCCGTCCGGGGCAGATCCAGGCGGAGCCGGCGTACCCGATCGGGCGCGGGGCGTTCGCGCCGTCGGCGGAAACGGAAGACTTCATCGCCGCTTTCCGCGAGGCGCTGGGACGGGCGCGAAAATACGGGCACGAATTGACGTTTTCGGCGGCGCGCGCCGGCACCTTGAGCAATCATTTCTGCGCGGCGACGCAGGATTTGTTCGCGCTCACCCCCGACGGTTCCGTCTCGTCGTGCTACGAAGTCTTCGACGAATCCAGCCCGCGCGCGCCGATCTTCCTCTACGGCGCGGCGGACGACGCGGGCGGCTGGCGCTTCGACCGGGAGAGGATCGCTTTCCTGCATCGCCAGACCGTGGACCGGCGCGCCTGGTGCGCCGGCTGTTTCGCCCGCTGGTCGTGCGGCGGCGACTGCTACCACAAGGCGCTCGCCGTGCATGGCGGCGGCGAGTTCGCCGGAACCGACCGCTGCGACATCATCCGCGAACTGACCAAGGACCAGATCCTGGCGCGCATCGCCGAGGCCGGCGGCGTGTTCTGGCACGAGATGCCCGAGGGAATCGCCGCCGGCGAAAAATGCGCCTGCGTTTCCTGCGCCGACGGGAAAACCACTCCGCGCGCGCCGCTTTTCGTGTGATGCCTGGAGGATTTGAACATGAAGCTGCCGCGATTCGAATTGACCCGGGTGTATGAGGACGGTACGCAAGAGCCGCCGCGGATCTTCCCGGTGACGCGGCTGCCGTGGGAGACGAAAATGGACCGGCGCGGCTTTCTCGGCGCGGCGGTGATGGCCGGGGCGGCGCTGGCGGCAAGCCCGGACGCCGGGGCGGGAACGCCGAAACCGGCGGTCGGCGCGTCGGCGAAAAAAGGGGGAGAAGTCCAGCCGGCGCCGTCATCCGACCTTTGCCAGGATGCCCGCGCGCATAGCCAAAGCGTTCGCGATCTGCTCATCAGTCCCGACGGGAAACTGCTGGTCTCCATCGGGATAGAGGAAAAAACCGTCAAACTGTGGAGCTTGCCGGACGGGGCGCTCGTCAAAACGCTGGAAGCGCATCCGAACAGCGTGAGATTGGTTGCCATCGGCCCGGACGGGAAAGCGTTGGCGTCATCGTCGGTAGGTTCGATCGAGTCGCTCAAGTTGTGGAGCCTGCCGGATGGCGCGCCGATAAAAACGCCGGAAAACAACCTGAACATAAATTCCATCGTTTTCAGCCGGGACGGAAAACTGCTGGCGGAAGGCTGGGACAACAAGATCAATGTGTGGAGCCTGCCGGACGGCAAGCTCGTGAAAACGCTGGAAGGGCATGAAAGTTCAGTGCTTTCCATCGCCATCAGCCCGGACGGAAAGCTGCTGGCCTCGGGCAGCGAAGACAGGACCGTCAGGCTGTGGCGCTTGCCGGACGGCGTGCTGATGAAAACGCTGAACATGCATCGGGCCGAAGTGGGTGTCGTCGCCATGACCCTGGATGGAAAGCTGCTGGCATCGAGAGACTGGCTCGGTTCCATCTGCCTGTTGAGTTTGCAGCCGCGGGTCAGGCTATGGGGACTCTGGACAGACTACCCGTTGGTGAAAATGCTCGAAGGGCAGGAGGGCCGGCAGATGAGAGATTTCACTATCGCCCCGGATGGAAAACTGCTGGCCTCGGGGGGCCGTTTCAGGGGGACAAACATCGAACTGTGGAGTCTGCCGGACGGCGCGCCCATCAGCACCCTGAAAGGCCATGAGGGTAATTTGACTGCCATCGCCATCGGCCCGGACGGGGGACTGTTGGCCTCGGGGAGCACCGACAGGACCGTCCGGCTGTGGCGCTTGCCGGACGGCCATCCCCTGGCGACGCTGAAAGCTCATGAGCATCCCGTGGGGGTCGTCGCCATCAGCCCGGACGGGAAATTGCTGGCCTCGGGAGATGGCGGCGGCTTCATCCGCCTGTGGCGCCTGCCCGACGGAAAGCGCCTTGGCTGCCTGATCGATCTGGCCGCGTCTTCCAGCAAGGTGAAAGGCTCGACCTACACGCTCACGGATAGCGTGACCGGACAAGCCGTCACCTACACTCTGCCCTGCGGCTCGCCGATTCCGCCGGGCGCGGCCTGCGTGTGCAACTGCGTGCCGGGAAGCCAGTGCCAATGCGTTGGGGTTGGCGGCGGCAGCGGGGGTGGAGGCAGCGGTGGCGGCAGGGGTGGTCATCGCTGCGTCTGCATGGCCGTCCGCTGCCGCTGATTCCATTCCCCAACCCTCCGCGGCGCGGATATACTGCCGAAAAGTCGTTGGCCGGACGATTCTAGGGGGAGCGTCATGAAAATACCGCGATTCGAATTGACCCGAGTGAATGAGAACGGTACGCAAGAGCCGCCGCAAATCGTCCCGGTGACGCAATTGCCGTGGGAGACGAAAACCGACCGGCGCGGCTTTCTCGGCGCGGCGGTGATGGCCGGGGCGGCGCTGGCGGCCACTTCGTGCGCGGAGCTGGCGAAAACCGTCCAGGACGCGGCAACGCCGTCCGACCCGTGCAAGGATGGCCTTGCGTATACAGGTTCCGTGAAAGCTCTGGCGATCAGCCCGGACGGAAAGCGGCTGGTCTCGGGAGGCATCGGCGGGGGCATCAAATTATGGAGCCTGCCCGACGGCGCCCTGGTGAAAACCTTGCAAGGGCATAATGGAGCGAACTCCTTCGCCGACTCCGTCGCCATCGGCCCGGATGGGAAGCGGCTGGCCTCGGCGGCAAGCGGGAACAAGACCATCGGACTGTGGAGCCTGCCGGACGGCACGCTCATGAAGACGCTGGAAGGGCATGACGAGTCGGTGCGTTCCGTCGCCATCGGCCCGGATGGAAAACTGCTGGCCTCGGGAGGCAGCGGCAAGGGCATCGGCGGGAACATCAGACTGTGGAGCCTGCCGGACGGCGCCTTGGTGAAAACGCTGCGAATGAACTCTTCCATCGCCTCTGTCGTCATCAGCCCGGATGGAAAACTGCTGGCCTCGGGAGGCTGGGACAAGACCATCAAACTGTGGAGTCTGCCGGACGGCGCCCTGGTGAAAACGCTGGAAGGGCATGACCAGCCAATATACTCCATCGTCATCAGCCCGGATGGAAAACTGCTGGCCTCGGCAAGCGGGGACGAAACCGTCAAACTGTGGAGTCTGCCGGACGGCACTCTGGTGAAAACCTTGCAAGGGCATCGCTACTCAGATCTCTCCATCGCCATCGGCCCCGATGGAAAACTGCTGGCCTCGGCAAGCAGCAAGGAAAATAAAATCAAACTGTGGAGCCTGCCGGACGGCACGCTCATGAAGACGCTGGAAGGGCATGACAAGTCAGTGCGTTCCGTCGCCATCGCTCCGGACGGGAAACTGCTGGCATCGGGAGACGACTGCGGTTCCATCCGCCTGTGGAGCCTGCCCGACGGGAAGCGCCTCGCCTGCCTGATCGATCTCGCCGTTTCTCCCGACAAGGTGAAAGGATCGACCTATACGGTCCTGGACAAAGTGACCGGGCAAACCATTACCTACACCCTGCCCTGCGGCTCGCCCATCCCGCCGGGCGCGACCTGCACGTGCAACTGCGTGCCGGGAAGCGTCAAAACCTGTTCCTGCGTCCAGGTACCCGCGAGACCTTCGGGGGGCGGGTATCGAGGCGGCGGCGGATGCTCCTGCAACCGGGTCTGCACCTGCATGGCCGTCCGCTGCCGCTAGAGCGTTTTTGCCCGCCCTTTTCATCGTCATCCGGAATGCGGGAGATGTCCTTGGCGGACAGCTATTCAAGCGCGGCGGTCACGTCGGACGCAACGGACCGCGGCGCGGACTTCATGGACTTGGAAATTGAAGATGGCGGGCGCGCTCGCGCCGGCAGGGGCGGTATTTGTCATGATGTTTGTCCGTTGTTCAGTAAGTGACTGAACCGCTTTCCCGATGCCAAACGGATGGGCGGCGACGAACGAGTTGGCATACCGGGACAAACGACCGGCGAGCCTCGCGCCGCCCATTGAGGACATGCACGGACAACAAAAAAGCCGCAGCTTCGTGCGTTGCGGCCTGTCGGCCACACTCCCCCACGGAGAGGTGGGTTTGAACCCCACCCCTACTTTGCGGCGGCGGAGTCGCCAGTAACTTCCTCTGATACCAATGCGCTCAACAGGCCGTTGATACTCAAGTCCGACGAGTCAAGATTTCGGTCGTTTTCTGGCGTATCACGATGGTTTGGCCGCGCCGTCATTGTTCGGGCTGCGCGACGCGGCAATCCAGGCGGCGGGCGGGGTTTCTGAAACGACAAAGCGCCGTCCAAGTCTGCATGGATTGCCACGGGCCTGCCAGCCCTCGCAATGACGGAGGTTTGGGGGTCGAGCGTTGTTGCGGGCGTTGGGTTCATTGTCACGCCCATTCAACAACAAAGGTATTCGCCGCGGTAAGGCGGGGAAAACTCCGTCATTGCGAGGAGCGCAGCGACGCGGCAATCCAGAGGACAGAGGACAGATGATCGAAGATAGTCATATTGCGGCGCGAAGCGCCGGTAATCGACTGTCCTCTGTCCTCCGTCTTCTGTTCTCTGGACAGCCTGCCGGCCCGCGCAATGACGAGGTTTGGCCGTCATGGGCGAGAGTTGATACAAGGTTGCGCTCAACAGGGCGTTGGTACTCAAGTCCGACGTGTCAAGATTCCGGCCGTTTTTTGGCATATCACGATAGTTTGGCTGCAACCTGGCATGAATACCGTGCGCGGCATCGAGAAAGACATGGGGCTGTATCGCCCGAAGATCGAGGAACTTGCCACGCGCGAGTTGCGCCGCGAACGTCCGGCGCTGGCGGCGGCGCGGGACGCCTCGCGCGAGCGGGAAAGGCGCGCGCGACTTGAAGATATGTGTGACGGCAAGGCGCGCCACGGAAACGATGTGAGGAGCGGGGCCGGAAACAAAAAACGCCCTTTCATGGCGTTTTTTACTCTACGAAGTCAGGCGCCACGCCGCATTTCATTTCGTCCCGCCATCGCTCTCCGGCATCGCCAACGTGCTGTGCAGGCCCCAACTCAGATTCCTGTCGTATTCTTTCTCGGGAAGCAGCATTTCCAGCAGCGTCCTGTCGTTGCCGGCATTGTAATCGATGCCCATCCCGCTTTCCCAAATCCCGATGTAATACTCCATCCTGGAGACGTAGTTCGGGGGATATATCGCTTGCTCGATGGGGGAGGCCGCCTGGTATTCGGCGATGCACGCCTTGTAGAAATTGATGAAAGTGTTGGTCTGTCTTTGTTCGATTTGCGCCTGGGCGCAGACTCTCCGCGCCCAAGCATTACGCTGCTCACTATATTCATGGAATGCCGCACGGCGTTCATTGATAGTGAAAGCATCGCCCTGGTCATACATAATCAAGGCCAACTGTTCGCGGGACAATCCAGCGAAGGGGTTTTTCCCGCTCCAGTTACTACTATTGACGAATTTGGTGGCTTGCTCGGCGCGCGCCAAGAGTTCCGGGTCGTCGGTATCGGGCACCTCGGCGTCGGCTTTAGCTTTGTAGTTGCTGGCAAAGTAGCCGGCTCCGGCAAACTCATTTCTCAGAACGTTTTCCAGCTCCGCGAGTTGATCCCGCGTTTTGCCCGCGTCGCGTACCGCCGCGCGCTCGGCGGCGTCGCTCAACTGGCGGGCGAGCGTTGAAATCGTCGACGTATCGCCCGTGCCGGCGGCCTCGCCGCTGCCTGCCGCCACGCTGGTCGCCGTGACGCCGGAAAGCGACGACGCGGCGCCCCAGGTATTCGCGGTGTAGGCATTGATCGCAAGCATGGCTCCTCCCGGACAGACGTTCTCTTTCG
>JAISNE010000435.1 GCA_031276375.1 Accumulibacter sp. | reverse complement strand
TCCAGGACAAATACGTCGACCTCAAGCGGATACGCCAGCACATCCAGAAGATGAGCGGAGAGTTATCCGATATCTCGGACGCCTACATAGGCGAAGAACTCTACCACGGGCGCGCGGCCACCCGGTCGAGGAAGTTCCTGGAAGAAGAACTCAGACCCCTGCTCACCCGGATGAATATGTCGAAGATCGGGACGGAAGAGTTCGAGCACTACCTGCACGCCCGGCACGCGCCGGAAGCCAACGCGGAGATGGCCAGGCGAAACCCGAGCCAGAAGGAGATCGACGCCCACATCGAGGAAGCCGAGGGGAAAGTCAGGGAACTGGAAAAACGACGCGGGCACGCCGAGGCCACCGGCGCGGCCACGGCATCGCTGGACAAAGCCCTCCAGAAGGAACGCGCCGAACTTTCCAAATGGAAGAAAGCGCAGGCCTTCGACGGGACGGAGGAAGAGCGTCACGCGCTTTCCGGGATGTCCAACGCCGAGGCCAGGAAGTTCATGGACGGTCTGACGTCGGAAAAACGCGCCAGGCTCGAAAAGCTGGCCGCGATGGTCGACGCGATCCAAGAGAAAACGCTGGTCACGCTGGAAAGCTATGGCCTGATGAGCCGCCAGGAACTGGACGAATGGCGCGCGACCTACAAATACTACATCCCCCTGCATCGTGACGAAGCGCACCCGGACAGCGTGAGCCATCCGATAGGAAGCGGATTTTCGGTACGCGGCCAGGAATCGAAGGCGCGCACGGGATCGAATGAAAAAGTGACGCACATCCTTGGGCACATCGCCATGCAGCGAGAAGCCGCGATCACGCGAGGAGAGAAAAACCGCGTCGCCAAAATGCTCTATCTGATGGCCAGGCAGAATCCGAACGAGGAAATATGGAAAGTCGGCGTTCGCTTCACTCACCCCGACCTATGCGCACTGGCTTTTCTGGCCCTGGGGACCATGATGGGCGGACGGATGGTCTCAGTCGGTCGCCGGACCGAGCACGCGGGCCAACAGGAAAGCGGAGGCGTCTTCTTCAAGCGATTGCTGAAAAGCAACTCACGCCTGCCTTCTTGTCTGGCGCCTCGCCCGCGAGCGAGGCGAGGCGGTCAGGCAACCCCAGGACTTTCTCGTGCGCCTGTCCGGACGCCAAATGAAGCCTTCCCGTCCCGTCACCCTGCCCGCGCTGCTTGAAGGCGTCTTCATGCTCTTCGCCATGCTCGATCCCCTTGAGCATTATTCCCCGCGACACCTATGCCGCAATCCCAATAGCCGCTATACGGAGTTGGTTTACGAAGAAAGGTAAAATGAGGATGTTGGGCGAACGATGAAAATCCGCGCGGACAAGACGTGTCAGGCAAGGGATCGTCTCCGTCGCGGATTCATCGAAAAACCGATTTCGGTCGAAACCCCGTCCTTCAGGGCGATGCGAAGGTCGATGGACGGAAGGCCGGATGCGAACGGGTTTCATGTCTCATTTTTTGGGCTGCCATGGATGAAATTCCGCTGATGGGCGAGGCTTGGCGGCGGGCGGCCCGGCGCGTTGGGCGGCGCGACGCGCGTCTGTTGCTGGAACACGTTTGCGGCTGCGCGCACGCCGATCTCATCGCGCATCCCGAACGCGCGATGAGCGGCGATCAGGCGTCGCGTTTCGCCGGTCTCGTCGAGCGCCGGGCGGCGGGCGAGCCGCTCGCTTATCTCGTTGGCAGCGCCTGGTTTTGCGGCCTGGAGTTCGCGGTCGGTCCCGCCGTGCTGATTCCGCGTCCCGAGACGGAACTCATCGTCGATCTGGCGGTGGAACGCGCGCGGGCGATGGATGGGCCGGGCCGGCCGCGCATCGTCGATCTCGGCGCCGGTTCCGGCGTCGTGGCCGTCCTGCTTGCGCGCCGCTGCCCGCGGGCCGAGGTGACGGCGACCGACGTGTCCGCCGCCGCGCTCGACGTGGCGCGGGCCAACGCGGCGCGGCACGGCGTCGCGGTGCGTTTCCTGGAGGGCGACTGGTGCGCGCCGCTCGGCGATGATCGCTTCGATCTGATCGTGTCCAATCCGCCCTACGTGGCCGACGGCGATCCGCACCTCGCGCTGGACGGTCTGCCGTTCGAGCCGCGCGGCGCGCTTTCCGACGGTGTCGCGGGCGGCGACGGCCTGGGCTGTATCCGCCGTGTCGTCGCCGCGGCGGCGTGGCATCTGGAAGCGGAGGGCTGGCTGTTGCTGGAACACGGCTATGATCAGGCGCTTGAAGTGCGTAAACTGTTGGGTCAGGCCGGGTTCCGGGAGGTGGCTTCCTGGCGGGACGAGGCGGGAATCGAGCGGGTCAGCGGCGGCCGGCGGCCGGCGATGCCCGCCGGGATGGATGCCCAGGCCCGGTGACGGGCGGCGGAAGGTTTTCTTTTTTTAGGGATTTGTTCTCATGGACATGCATGAAATCATCAAGGAGCAGGTGAGCGGCCACCCGGTGGTGCTTTACATGAAGGGGACGCCGCGCGTGCCGATGTGCGGCTTTTCGGCGGCGGCGGTACGGATTTTGCAGGCTTGCAATCTGCCGCTGTTTTTCAGCGTCGACGTGCTCGAGGAGCCGGAAATCCGCGAGGGAATCAAGATTTTTTCCGACTGGCCGACGATTCCGCAGCTCTATATCCGCGGCGAGTTCATCGGCGGCTGCGACATCATGCGCGAGATGTACGAGAGCGGTGAATTGCAGCAGCTGCTCGCCGGCCTCGCGGCGCCGGATTGAGGCTCCCGGCGACGTTGGGCGCTCATCCCGGCATGCCGAAAGCCACCGCTGTCTTCCTGTTTTTCCTGACGCTTTTCGCGCTCGACGGATGCGCGACCAGTGTCGATGCCGGCGGGCGGGCGGAAACGCGCTTCGATCCGCGCTATCTGGCCAAGACGGAAATCGACCGGGTGGTCGACGCCAACCGCGCCGAGGTGATGGCGGCTTTGCGCCGGGTGGCGGAAAAGCTTTACCGGCGGAATCCGGCCGAGTGGAAGAAGGCCGGGCAGCCCGGTCTCGATGCCGCGCTGGATCGCCTGTTTTCCGGCAAGGACGATTTCCCGGAACTGGACGGGCGCCGCGAGGGCGCCGCCGCGCTGCATGCGTTCAGCGCCGAGTACACGGGCGATCGCGTGCTGGCCGTGATGGCCGGATTGATCGGCATGGTCGACGCGGCGTTCGAGCACAAGGACGATTTTTACGTGCTGGACAATCTCGACGAGCAGAAGCTTTACAACTGCGCCCGCAACGTCGAAATCGCCGTGTGGAAAATGTCGTCGACGCGCGGCGCGAACGGGCAGGCGCTGCTGCTGTCCAACGAACTCGATTGGGCCGGCCCGAATCTGAGCTTCGAGCGCGAATTCGGCCGCGTCATCGGTTTGCTGGATTTTCTTGCCAGGATCGTGGCCGACCGGCGCGGCCGTTCCATCACCCGGCTGACTCAAAGCATCGCGACGGCGGTTTTCTTGCCGGTCGGCGCGCTGGGAATCCGATGAAATCCGTGGTCATCCTCATTTCCGGACGCGGCAGCAACATGGCCGCGCTGATCGACGCCGCGGCCGACGGGGCGCTTCCCGTCCGCGTGGCCGGGGTGCTCTCCAACCGTCCCGGCGCGCCCGGACTCGAAATCGCCGCAAGGCGCGGCATTCCGGCGCGGGCCGTCGACCATGCGCGCCATCCGCGGCGGGAAGCGTTCGACGCGGCCCTGGCCGAAGCGATCGACGCCTGGGCTCCGGATATCGTCGCGCTCGCGGGGTTCATGCGCATCCTCGGCGATGATTTCGTCGCGCGCTACGCCGGCCGCCTGATCAACATTCATCCGTCGCTGCTGCCGGCGTTTCCGGGCCTGCACACCCATCAGCGCGCGCTCGACGCGGGCGTGCGCGTGCATGGTTGCACGGTGCATTTCGTCACCCCGGCGCTCGATCACGGGCCGATCATCGCGCAGGCCGCCGTTCCGGTGCTCGACGGCGACGACGCGGACAGCCTGGCGGCGCGCGTGCTGGCGCAGGAACACCGCCTTTATCCGCAAGCCATCCGCTGGTTCGCCGAGGACCGCCTGCGGCTCATCGGCGCTCGCGTGGCGCTGGACGCGGCGCAGGAGGGAGGCGCGAGCCTGGTTTCCCCGCGGGTTTCCGCGCGCGGGTAAGGGCATGAGCCGCCTGCCCGCCGCGTTGCGCGTCGCTTTCGTCATCTCGCTGGGGCTGCATCTGGCCGCGTTGTTCCTGCCGGAAATCGATCCGGCGTCCGAACCCAAGGCGCGTCCCCTGGCCGTGGAACTCCGGCCCGCGCCGCCGAAACCGCCGCCCGCGGCGTCCTCCCCCCGCGCAACGCCTCCGGAAGCGAAAAAAAAGCCGCCCGTGCCGAAGCATTCCTTGCCGCGAAAGCCCAGGGTGGTCGCGGCGCCGGTCGTGCCCGCGCCCCCGGTTTCCGTGGCGGAGCCGCTTACGCCGTCGATGCCGGAGGCGATGTCGGAGCCGGTGGCCGAAAACGAAGCCGTTCCCGCGGCCGCGCCGGACGTTTCGGCCGGGCGCCTGCCGCCGCGCGGACGCATCCGCTTCCGGGTGGACATGGGCGACTCGGGTTTTGAGGTCGGCGCCGCGTTCCAGGAATGGAGCTTCGAAGCGGGGCGCTATCGCTTGGTGTCAACGGTCGAAACGACCGGACTGGCGTGGCTCGTCCGCTCGGTGGATATCGCCATGGAAAGCATCGGACGGATTTCCGGCGACGGCTTGCAGCCGGAAGCCTTCGGGATCATGCGTTCGGGGAAGAAGGCCAGGGAGCGCGCCCTGTTCGACTGGGAAGCGATGAAGGTGCGCGTGAGCAGCGACCGCGATCACGCGCTCGATCCGGGAGCGCAGGACCTTCTCTCGTTCTACTACCAGCTCGGTTTCCTGGATATTCCCCCCGGCCAGGCGGCTTCGATGCCGCTCGCCACCGGCAAGAAATACAGCGTATACCGTCTGGAAAACTTGGGCGACGAGCGCATCGAGATTCCGCTGGGCGTCCTCGGCACGCGCCACCTGCGCGCGCCCGGCGAGAACGTCACGGAAATCTGGCTGGCTTACGAATATCGCCTGCTGCCGGTTAAAATCCGCCACGTCGACAACGACGGCAGCGCTTTCGTACAGGTCGCCACCGAAATCCTGTTCGAACCGCTCCC
>JAISNE010000396.1 GCA_031276375.1 Accumulibacter sp. | reverse complement strand
GCCATCAACAGCGGCAGGCTGATCAGCGCCACACAGAGCAGATAGACCAGCACGAAGGCGCTGCCGCCGGTCGATCCCGCGAGATACGGAAATTTCCAGATGTTGCCCAGTCCCACGGCAGAGCCGATGGTGACGAGGATGAAAGCCCAGCGGTTAGTCCAGGTGGAACGGGAAGAAGAAGATGGGTTCATGGTGAATTCATGCAGAATGTATGGCGCCCGGCGAGGCGGCGGGCGGTTCCTGCGCCGACGTTTTTCGGGACAGTGATTTGCCAGCCAGACGGCGCGGCCAGGTTTCCGCCAACCCGTCACCGCGCGGCGCGTGAAAAAAAGCTGCATTATATACAGTCCGTATATCCGTCACGCGCGAATCGATGGTGTCATCAGGGCCATCGCATTTATTTTTTGACGAGTCCGAGCAGGGAAGCGCGATAGTCCGGGATAGCCATTCGGCGTTCAGGCAGGAACGGAAGGCTGATGTCATCGCGCGGATGAAAGCCGATGGATTGCCACGGGCCTTCGGCCCTCGCAATGATGAGGCGGGGCGTGGTCGCCTAAGAGGACGCCCGCTTGCACGCTGTACGGTCACAGGGGCCTGCCCGCACCCGCAACGAAACACCCGCTCCCCGACCCTCCTTTACGACATCTGCGTATGCGATAGCCCTGTTGGTGTCATACCAGGTTGCACTCAACAGGCTGTTGACTCAAGTCTGGCGTGTCAGGATTTTGGTCATTTTTTGGCGTATCACGCTGGTTTGACCGTACCGTCATTGTTCGGGCCGCGCGACGCGGCAATCCATGCGGCGCCTGGGTTTTCTGAAACGACAAAGTGCCTTCCAGGTCTATTTTTTTGGGCCACGAACCTTAGTGATTCCGGGCACGGTTGTTATCACGTCCGCAAAAAGCAAGTCCCACGAAGCGTGGCGAGACGCCCGCGCTCCCCGTTTTCGCGCGAGCGTCCCGCCCGCCAAGCGAGCTGCGAGCTCGCTTACCGCATCTTTCATCGCCGCGCACGGCGCTTGCCGCCATGACCGCACATTGCGTCCGTCGGCTGATTTTTTGCTTGGCGCCACGTTGCATCCAATAGGCCGTCGATACTCCAGTCTGACGTGTCAGGACTCCGGTCATTTTTTGACATATCACGATGGTTTGACTGCAACTTGGTACAAATCCCGTCTTTCGCCTGCAACGACAAGCCGGCTCACAGCCAGTCCTCGGTCTTCTGTCTTCAGTCCTCTGTCCCCCCGAAGTCGGCCATCAGGCGCCGGATGTCCTTTTCCTCGAGTTCCAGCGCCTGCCCGCGCCGCAGCTTGGGCGGCAGGGTAAACGGCCCGTAGCGGACGCGCATCAGGCGGCTCACGGTGACGCCGGCGGCTTCGAACAGGCGGCGGACTTCGCGGTTGCGGCCTTCGCTCAGGGAGACGCGGTACCAATGGTTGGCGCCGTCGCCGCCGGCTTCTTCCAGCGTGGAAAAGCGCGCCGGCCCGTCGTCCAGTTCGACGCCCTGGAGCAGGCGCTGCCGCGTTTCGGGCGGCAATTCGCCGAGCACGCGCACGGCGTATTCGCGCACCAGTTCGTAGCGCGGGTGCGTCAGCCGGTTGGCCAGTTCGCCCGAGGTGGTGAACAACAGGAGGCCGCTGGTGTTGAAATCGAGACGGCCGACGGCGACCCAGCGCGCGCCGGAAAGGCGCGGCAGCGCGGTGAACACGCTGGGCCGGTGTTGCGGATCGGCGCGCGATACGATTTCTCCCTCGGGCTTGTGGTAGAGGAGCACGCGCGGCAGGCGGCGGGAAAACTTCAGGTTCACCAGGCGGCCATCGAGCTTGACGCGGTCGACGGGCGTCGCCGGCTGGCCGATCCGCGCCGTTTCGCCGTTGATCGTCACGCGCCCGGCGGCGATGGCTTCTTCCATCTCGCGGCGCGAGCCGATCCCGCTTTGCGCCAGCAGTTTATGCAGGCGCTCGGGCTTGACCGGCGCCGGTCGATGGCGCGAATGTTTCGCGGCCTCGGCGGGTTCCTGGCGCGGCGGCCGGCGCGGATGACCGGAAGATGGCGTTGGCGTTTCCGGCGTTCCGGCGCGCGCCCGGCCCGCGCGCGAACGCCGGGAATCCGGCGCCGCCGGGCGGAAAGGTGTGTTACGCGGCTTGCGGGGCATCTTCGATATCCACGGGTTGACTGATCTTTTCGAGCGCCGGCAGTTCGCTCACGCTGCGTAAACCGAGATCGTCGAGAAATTTCCGGGTCGTCGCCAGCAGCGCCGGGCGTCCCGGCGTGTCGCGATGGCCGACGACGTCGATCCAGCCGCGCTCTTCGAGCGTCCGGATCACTTGCGTGGCGACCGTCACGCCGCGAATTTCCTCGATGTCGCCGCGCGTCACCGGCTGCCGGTAGGCGATGATGGCCAGCGTTTCGAGCACGGCGCGCGAGTATCTGGCCGGCTTTTCCGGATTGAGCCGATCGAGGTAGGGGAGGAACTCGGCGCGCGTGCGGAAACGCCAGCCGCTCGCCACCTGGACGAGTTCCAGCGGACGCTCGGCCCAGTCGGCGCGCAGTTCTTCGAGCAGCACGCGCAGCACGTCGATCCCGATCTCCTCGACGAAGACTTTTTTCAGATCGTGCAGGGTCAGCGGCTGTTGCGCGGACAGCAGCACCGCTTCGAGCACCCGTTTCAGTTGCGTGGTGCTGGCGTTCAGCGCGGCCTGGACATCCTGGAGTTCGGAAAACCGTTCGATCCCCTGCCGCAGGGCCTGGAAGCCCGAAGGCCGGCGCTCGCGGCCGGCGTTGTCCGCGCGGGCGGGAATTTCGCCGTCGTCGGGGGGGCCTTGATTTTCAGTGTTCGTATCCGGCGGAACCGCTTCCTCCGGCGGCTCCGGCATCGGGAGATTCGGGGCCGCTTGAGGCTCCGCGGGCGGATTCGGCTCCGCTTCCGGTTTCACTTCCGCTTCCGGCTCCGCTTCCGGTTTCGGCTCCGCTTCCGGTTTCGTTTCCTCTTCCGCTTTCGTGTTCGCTCTCGTGTTCTGCTCGTCCATCGGCCAACCTCACGTAAATCGGGGCGAAGATTTCCGCCTGCGTCATTTCGAGCAAATGCTCGCGCGCCAGTTCCAGCATCGCCAGAAAATGTACCACGACGACTTGCACTCCCCGTGTCGCGTCGAACATCTCGCCGAACTCGACGAAGCCGCCGTCGTCGCGCAGCTTGCGCAGGATCATGCCCATGTGTTCGCGCACCGACAGCTCTTCGCGGGCAATGCTGTGGCGCGTGTGCAGCCGGGCCTGGCGCGCGATGGCGCGCCACGCTTCGCGCAAATCATCCGGGTCGACTTCCGGCAGACGTTTTTGCAGGGATTTTTCGACCCAAACCTCGATCCACTCGAAATCGCGCTCCGCCCGCGGCAGTTCGTCGAGCTTGCGCGCCGCCTGTTTCATCTCTTCGTACTCGACCAGGCGGCGCACCAGTTCGGCGCGTGGGTCCTCCGCTTCCTCGCCTTCGACGTTCCTGATCCGCGGCAGCAGCATGCGCGATTTGATCTCGATGAGCATCGCCGCCATGACCAGGTAATCGGCCGCCAGTTCCAGGTTCCGCGAGCGCATGGCTTCGACGTAGGTCAGGTACTGCTCGGTGAGCGGCGCCATCGGAATGTCGAGAACATCGATGTTGGCCTTGCGGATCAGGTACAGCAAAAGATCGAGCGGCCCCTCGAAGGCGTCGAGCATCACCGCCATGGCGTCCGGCGGGATGTACAGATCGAGCGGGATCTGGGTCATCGGCTGCCCGTAGACGCGGGCGAACGGCAAGGCTTCGGGCGAAACCCCGGCGACGGCGGAAACGGTGTCTTCAAGCATCCGGCGGCTCGATTCTTCCGGCGCGTTTTTCGGCCATGACCTTTGCCGCCATGATCTTTACCGGTACCCCAGGCCCATCGCCGCGCGCACGTCGCGCATCGTCTCGCGCGCCAGTTCGCCGGCCCTGGCCGCGCCGGCGGCCAGGATGTCGCGCACCAGGGCCGGATTGTCGAGATAAGTCTGCGCGCGTTCCTGCATCGGCGCCTGTTCCCTGAGAATGCCGTCGATGACCGGCTGCTTGCATTCGAGGCAGCCGATACCGGCGTCGCGGCACTCGCGGCGTATCCGCTCCCGGCACTCGGCGTCGGAATAAACCAGATGCAGCGGCCACACCGGGCACTTGTCCGGGTCGCCGGGGTCGGAGCGGCGCACGCGCGCCGGATCGGTCGGCATGCGCCGGACCTTCTGGCTCACCGATGCGGCGTCCTCGCGCAGCGTGATGGTGTTGTGGTACGACTTGGACATTTTCTGCCCGTCCAGCCCCGGCATCTTCGATGCCTCGGTCAGCAGATAACCGGGTTCGACGAGGATCGCCTTGCCGGTTCCTTCGAGATAGCCCAGCAAACGCTCGCGGTCGGCCTCGGACACGCCGGACGCTTCCCGCAGCAAGGCGCGGGCGCGCTCGACGGCGCCCGCGTCGCCGTCCTGCTGGAAGCGCGTGCGCAGATGCTCGAACGTGCGGGCGTGGCGGCTGCCCAGCTTCTTGACCGCCTCCCTCGCCTTGTCCTCGAAGCCTGGCTCGCGCCCGTAGAGATGGTTGAAACGGCGCGCCAGCTCGCGGGTGAATTCGACGTGCGGAATCTGATCCTCGCCCACCGGCACCTTGTCGGCGCGGTAGATCAGGATGTCCGCGCTCATCAGGAGCGGGTAGCCGAGAAAGCCGTAAGTCGACAAATCCTTGCTGGACAGCTTCTCCTGCTGATCCTTGTAGGTCGGCACGCGCTCCAGCCAGCCGAGCGGCGTCAGCATCGAAAACAAAAGATGCAGTTCGGCGTGCTCCAGCACCTGCGACTGGATGAACAGCGTGGCTTTTTCCGGATCCACGCCGGCGGCCAGCCAGTCGATGACCATCTCCCAGGTCGCCTTTTCGATCCCGCGCGGATCGTCGTACTGCGTGGTCAGCGCGTGCCAGTCGGCGGCGAAGAACAGGCAGGGATAGTCGTTCTGGAGCTTGACCCAGTTCTTGAGCACTCCGTGATAATGCCCGAGATGCAGGCTGCCGGTGGGGCGCATGCCGGAAAGGACGCGTTCTGCGAACATGATTTCAGCCCAGTTGGAAAAGAAGAAAGATCAAACGCTGGAATGTGGCGATGACCGGCCAGAGGATCAAATCGAGCGTATGGGTAAACAACAGCAACAGCAAGATCGGGAAGCCCCAGGGCTCCAGCCGGGAAAACGGCAGGGCCAGGCGATAGGGCAGCAGGCCGACGGCGATCCGCCCGCCGTCGAGCGGCGGCAGCGGCAGCAGGTTGAGCACCATCAGCACCAGATTGATATTGATGCCGGCGAAGCTCATCAGCGCGAGCGGCCGGGCATACGCGGCGAGCGGCAGGATCGTCGCCAGCTTGAGCAGCGCCGCCCAGCCGAGCGCCATGACGAGATTGACCGCCGGACCGGCGGCGGCCACCCACATCATGTCGCGCAAGGGATTGCGCAAACGGCCGAAATTCACCGGCACCGGCTTGGCCCATCCGAACAGCATGGTGTTTCCCGCGGCGAGGTAGCTCAGGAGAAGCGCCGCGCCCGGCACCAGCAGGGTGCCGACCGGATCGACGTGGCGCAGCGGATTGAGGCTGATGCGCCCCGCCGCGCGCGCCGTCGTGTCGCCGAAATGGCTGGCGGCGTAAGCGTGCGCGGCCTCGTGCAGGGTAATGGCGAGAATCACCGGCAAGGCCGAAATCAGCACCGTCTGGATCAGGGCGGCAATATCCATCGCGTCTCACTCCAGGCCGAAGGGCGCGAGCGGCCCGCGCCCGGCGCGCACCAGCGCCGGCGGCATGCCGGTCAGATCGATCATCGTCGTCGGCGTCGTGCCGCAATAACCGCCGTCGATAATCAGCTCGATCTGCTCGTCGAGCCGCTCCTGGATTTCCCAGGCCTCGGTCAGCGGCGTCTCGTCGCCGGGCATGATCAAGGTCGTCGTCAGCAGCGGCTCCCCCAGTTCCGCGAGCAGGGCGAGCGCCAGCGCGTGATCCGGGACGCGCAGCCCGATCGTCTTGCGCTTCGGATGCAGCACGCGCCGCGGCAGCTCGCGCGTGCCTTCGAGGATGAACACGTAGCTGCCCGGCGTGGCGGCCTTGAGCAAGCGGTACTGGGCGTTATCCACGCGCGCGAACTGGCCGATCTGCGAGAGATCGCGGCACATCAGCGTCAAGTGATGGCGTTCATCCAGTTGGCGGATATGGCGGATGCGCTCGACCGCCTCCTTGTCCCCCAGGCGGCAGCCCAGCGCGTAACAGCAATCGGTCGGCAAGGCCGCGACGGCGACGCCCTCGCGCAGCAATGCCGCCGCCTGCGCCAGCAAGCGCGGCGGCGGGTCCTGCGGATGGATGGAAAGAGTGCGGGTCATGGCGTTTTTGAGCGAAACGCCGTCCACACCGGCGTGACATCGCCGGGCAGGGGCGCGTTGCCGCCGATATCGACGTAGCTCTCCTCCGGCCCGTGGAAATCCGAACCGCAGGACGCCAGAAACCCGTATTCCCGCGCCAGACGCGAGAACTCGATGAAATGCTCCGGCGAGTGGCTGCCGGAAACGACCTCGATCGCCTGGCCGCCCAGTCCCTTGAACTCGTCGAGCAGATTGCGCAACTCCTGGCGCGAAAAGCGGTAGCGCCCCGGATGCGCGAGCACGGCGACGCCGCCCGCGCCGAGGATCCAGCCGACGGCCTCCGCTAACGTCGCCCACCGATGGTCGACATAACCCGGCTTGCCGGGAACGAGAAAGGAATCGAAGACGCCGCGCAGATCCGGGCGAAGGCCGATCTCCACCAGATAGCGGGCAAAGTGCGAGCGGCCGATCAGGTTCGGGTTCCGCGCGTAGCGCATGGCGCCCGCGAAGCCGCCGGAAATGCCGTGGCTCTCCAGCTCCGCCGACATGCGCTGCGCGCGCTCGACCCGGCCGGCGCGGATGGACGCCAGACCGGCGTTCAAGGCCGCGTCGCGCGTGTCGAAATCGAGGCCGACGACATGCACCTGCACGCCGCCCCATTCGGTGGAAATCTCGACGCCATCGATGAAACGCGCCGCCTCGGCCACGGATTCGGCCACCGACTCGACCGCCGCCCGGGCCGCCGCCAACCCGCTCGTCTCGTCATGATCGGTCAGCGCCAGCATGCCGACGCCCCTGGCCACCGCCCGCCGCGCCACTTCGTCCGGCGGCAGCAAGCCATCCGAAGCCTGGGAATGGAAATGAAGGTCGACGATCACGGGAGAGAAGAGACAAGAGCCGTCCGGAAAAATTGGAACCAAGGATGATAACACAGCCCCGGAAACCGCCGTTCTCCGGAACGTGGCGCGTTATTTCGTTTCCACGTTGCCACGGCAATATTTTTCCCCGCCAGTCTCCGAAAATTTCCGCAAGAACGCGACAGGGCAAAACCTTCGACCACGAGCAGTTCCCTCGCAAGGAAACCCCGGCTGCAAAAATGGGGTTCCAGGCTTCGCGCCTTTCCTGCGGGCGGGTTTCAAAGCGGAGTTGGTTTTATACCAAGTTGCAGTCAAATCATCGTGATATGCCAAAAAATGACCGGAGTCCCGACACGTCAGACTGGAGTATCGACGGCCGATGGTTATTACACGCAACGTGGCGGCAAGCAAAAAATCAGCCGACGGGCGCAATGAGCGGTCAAGCCGGCAAGCTCCCGCGCGCGGCGATGAAAGAAGCGGTACGCGAGCCCGCGGCTCGCATTGCGGGCGGGACGCCCGCGCTCCATTGGCTCGCGCGAAAACACGGGGAGCACGGGCGTCCCGCCCGCTTCGTTGAACTTGCTTCTTTGCGGACGTGACAACGACCGTGCCCGGAATCACAGAGTTTCGTGGCCCGAAAACAGACCTGGAAGGCGCTTTGTCGTTTCGGAAAATCCAGGCGCCGCATGGATTGCCGCGTCGCGCGGCCCGAGCAATGACAGTGCGGTCAAACCATCGTGATACGCCAAAAAATGACCGAAATCCTGACACGTCGGACTTGAGTATCAACGGCCTGTTGAGCGCAACTTGGTATTACGATGAGCCAACAGCATGGCTACATCCCGATCCCGAATGGCTTGTTCCAGAACTGGGCGCGCAATTTCCGCGGTTGGCCCCTCTCCCCCGAGCGGACGAGGGGAACAGCACCCTTCGGCCGGCAATCCCTGGGGGCGGCCGGCGGGGGCTTATTCTTCGTTAGGTCTTTGTTTCAGTTCGAGAACGCGTTCGAACAGATCGGGCTGGTCGGGCAGCGGCAGTGGACTGGACTTCCGGATCGCCCGCTCGAAGGCTTCATCGAGTAATTTATTGCCGCTCGATTTAC
>JAISNE010000385.1 GCA_031276375.1 Accumulibacter sp. | reverse complement strand
CCCGGTCGATCCGAGTTTTTCTCGTGAAAACAGGCTGTCGAAGACAATGCTGCTGGCGACTCCCTGATTGTTCTCGAAAACCAGCCCGGCATGCTCGAAGACGCGCTTTTTACTGCTGGCTTCGAGATCGAGAACGACGTTCCCGGCAGGCAGTAATTGGGAAATCTGGCTCATGGAAATACACTTTGACAAGTCTGAAAAAAGTCGGCCGGAACACCGGCCGGCCAGCCAAAAGGCGGAGCCGGCCGGTTCCGCCTTTCACCGGAAACGCTCATTCCCCGGCTTCCCCGATCTCTCCGGCTTCGTGGACGGGTTTTTGCCCGCGATGGTGATTCTGTACTTTCTGCTTGTACTTCTGAACCTGCCGGTCGAGCTTGTCGGCCAGGATGTCGATCGCCGCGTACAGGTCTTCGTCGACCGACTCGACGTAAATGTCCTTGCCCGACAAGTGTACCGTCACTTCCGCTTTCTGCTTCAGTTTTTCCACGGACAGAATCGCGCTTACGTCGATGACGTGATCGAAATGGCGCGTCACCCGCTCGAGCTTGCCCGTCACGTATTCATGCAGCGCCGGTGTGATTTCGAGATGGTGTCCACTGATTTGCAGGTTCATGGTGTAGCTCCTTTCAAAGGCATGGCCGCGCGCGGCCGTCGATAGCCCCTCGCGCTCGCGCGCGGGAGGCTGGAGAAATAAGACAGGGGCGAAGAGTTCATGTTCCGGAATGGAAAACCTAAAGCGTTTTGCGCAGTTTGACCGTGGGAATGCCGAGCCCTTCGCGGTATTTGGCGATCGTTCTGCGCGCCACGACGATTCCCTGCTGGCCCAGCAGTTCCGCGATCTGGCTGTCGGAAAGCGGTTTGTTCGCGTCTTCCGCGCCGACCAGTTGCTTGATCAGCGCGCGGATGGCCGTGGCCGAGCAGGCGCCGCCCACTTCGGTGGACACGTGGCTGCCGAAGAAATATTTCAACTCGAAAATGCCGCGCGGCGTGGCCATGTATTTTTGCGTCGTGACGCGCGAGACCGTCGACTCGTGCATCCCCAGCGCGTCGGCGATCTCGCGCAGCACCATCGGGCGCATGGCCACTTCGCCGTGTTCGAGGAACTGGCGCTGCCGGTCGACGATGGCCTGCGCCACGCGCAGGATGGTCTCGAAACGCTGATGCACGTTCTTTATCAGCCAGCGCGCTTCCTGCAATTGGCCGGACAGGTTGGAGCCGCGCTGCCGCGACAGGATGCGGGCATACAGGCTGTTGACGCGCAGGCGCGGATAAGCGTCGGAATTGATGTTCACGGCCCATTGCCCGCGCAGCTTGCGCACCACCACGTCGGGCGTGATGTAGCGCGTATCGAGCACCGCGTACCTGGCGCCCGGCCGTGGGTTCAGGGTGCGGATCAGGAGCTGCGCCTGGCGCAGCTGATCGTCGTCGCATTCGGCGAATTTCTTCAGCCGGGTGAAATCCCGTCCGGCCAGAAGATCGATGTGTTCGCGGACGATGCGCAGCGCCAGCGTCCGCGTGTCGTCCTCGGGCAGGGCTTCCAACTGCAGGACCAGGCATTCCTGGGCGTTGCGCGCGCCGACCCCGGTCGGGTCGAAATTCTGCAAATGGCGCAAGGCGATGTGCAGTTCGTCACCGTCGATTTCCAGCTCGGGCGGCAGCGACTCGGCCAGTTCTTCCAGCGACAGGGTCAGGTAGCCGTCGTCGTCCAGGGCGTCGATCAGACACTGCACCAGCGTGCGGTCGCGCGCCGGCAGGCCGATCAGCCCAAGCTGCCACAGCAGGTGTTCGCGCAAGGACGTCGTTGCCGCCTGGATGTCCTGGAAATCGTTGTCGTCGTCGTCGAACGATCCCGACGAATTGGCGTAACCGCCGTCGCCGCCGGCTTCCCCCAGCCAACTGTCTTCCTCGCCGATCGATCCCGCCGGCTCCGCTTCCTCGGGCTTTTTCTCCCCCTCGCCGACCGCCGCCGCCGGCTCGGGAGGCGGCGGCGCGTAAACATCGTCCTCGCGTTCGAGCAGCGGATTTTCCAGCAGATATTTTTCCAGTTCCTGTTCCAGTTCGAGCGTGGACAACTGCAACAGCTTGATCGATTGCTGTAGCTGCGGAGTGAGTGCCAGGTGCTGCGAAAGCTTGAGCTGGAGGGATGGCTTCATCTACCGGAAAGAACGGCTGTCTTGGAAAAAATGGATCACACCGTTTCGTTCTGCAAAACGCCTGGAAAAAAACACAGAGCCCCCTTTTACTCCGTTCATGAGCCGCCCGCGGCGCGAAACCGGAGCGCGGACGGTACGAATGCGTCAATGTACGATGGGCGAAACGTCATCGGCGGTTTCCCGTGATTTATGAGTGAAACTACAAGCGGAAATTCTCACCGAGATAAACCTTGCGCACCTCTTCATTATAAATGATTTCATCCGGCCGGCCAGCGGCGAACACGCGGCCTTCGTTGAGGATGTAGGCGTGATCGCAGATGCCCAGCGTTTCCCGGACGTTGTGGTCGGTAATCAGCACGCCGATGTTGCGTTCCTTGAGAAAGCGGATGATTTTCTGGATATCCAGCACGGCGATCGGATCGACCCCGGCGAACGGCTCGTCGAGCAGGATGAAACGCGGGTCGGAGGACAGCGCCCTGGCGATTTCCACCCGCCGCCGCTCCCCGCCGGACAGCGAGGCCGCCGAACTGTTGCGGATGTGCGCGATGTGCAGCTCGTCGAGCAGCCGTTCGGCGCGCTGGCCGACCTCGTCGGCGGGCAGATGGCGCAGTTCGAGCACGGCCTCGATGTTCTCGATGACCGTCAGCTTGCGGAAAACCGAGGCTTCCTGCGGCAGATACGACACGCCGAGCTTGGCGCGCTGATGGATGGGCAGATGGGTGATCTTCCGGTCATCGAGGAAAACATCGCCCCCGTCGCAGGCGATCAGGCCGACCACCATGTAGAAGCAAGTGGTCTTGCCCGCCCCGTTCGGCCCCAGCAAACCGACCACCTCGCCGCTCTTCACTTCGAGCGAAGCGTCCTGCACCACGGCGCGCTTCTTGTAGCACTTTCTGAGCTTGTGCGTGGTCAGCGTGCTGCCCTGGCCGGAATCGATCGTCACGGACATCGTTCAGTCATCTTCGTGGCCGCCGCGCAGAACGCGGCGGATCGTTTCGCCGGAAAAGCCCCGGCGCATCAGGAAATTCGCCTGCCGCGCCCGCCCGGCGGCCTCGTCCGGAACGCCGGCGGCGCCGTACTTGCGCCGCCAGACCGCCGTGGCCCGCGCCAGTTCGTCCCCGGACCCGGCCAGCATACCGTCGATCACTTCGCCGTCGACACCCGCGGCGCGCAACTCCTGCGCCAGCCGCGCGTTGCCGAAGCGCGCGCCGCGCGCGCGCAGGCGGGTTTCCGCGTAACGCGCGTCGGAAAGCAGGCCGCGCGAGACGAAATCGTCCAGCACGGCATCGAGCTCCTCCGCGGATTCGGCATGCGCCGCCAGCTTGCGCGCCAGTTCGGCGCGCGCATGTTCGCGGCGGGCCAGCAGCCGCAACACACGCTCGCGCAGGGTCGGCGGCGCCATCGCGGCTCATTCCGCGGCGGCTCGCGGCACGGGCGAGGGAACGTTCACCGCCGCGCGGATTTTTGCCTCGACCTCGGCGGCGATCTGCGGATTGGCCTTGAGGAATTCGCGCGCGTTATCCTTGCCCTGGCCGATCTTCTCGCCGTTGTAGGCGTACCAGGAACCTGATTTTTCGACCAGCTTGTTCGCCACGCCCAGCTCGATGATCTCACCCTCGCGCGAAATCCCCTCGCCATAGAGGATGTCGAAAATCGCCTCGCGGAACGGCGGCGCCACCTTGTTCTTGACCACCTTCACCCTGGTTTCGTTGCCAATCACCTCGTCGCTCTTCTTGATCCCGCCGATGCGGCGGATGTCGAGGCGCACCGAAGCGTAGAACTTGAGCGCGTTGCCGCCGGTCGTCGTCTCGGGACTACCGAACATCACGCCGATCTTCTTGCGGATCTGGTGGATGAAGATGACCAGCGTATTGGTGCGGTTGATGTTGGCCGTCAGCTTGCGCAAGGCCTGGCTCATCAAGCGGGCGTGCAGGCCGGGCAGCGAATCGCCCATTTCGCCTTCGATCTCGGCCTTGGGCACCAGCGCCGCGACCGAATCGATGACCACCAGATCCACGCTGCCCGAACGCACCAGCATGTCGGCGATCTCCAGCGCCTGCTCGCCGGTATCGGGCTGCGAAATGAGCAGATCGTCGAGCTTCACCCCGAGCTTCTGGGCATACGTCGGATCGAGCGCGTGCTCGGCGTCGATGAACGCCGCGGCGCCGCCGAGCTTCTGGATTTCGGCGACGACCTGCAAGGTCAACGTCGTCTTGCCGGACGACTCCGGCCCGTAGATTTCGACCACCCGCCCGCGCGGCAGGCCGCCGACGCCAAGCGCGATGTCCAGCCCGAGCGAGCCGGTGGAAACGACCTGTATATCTTTCTCGAC
>JAISNE010000362.1 GCA_031276375.1 Accumulibacter sp. | reverse complement strand
GCTCTCGACTTGTCGGGCGTCGATTACATATCCAGCGCGGGGCTGCGCGTGGTCTTGCTGCTGGCCAAGAAGCTGGCCGACGGCGGGGCGCTGGTGTTGTTCGGGTTGCAGCAGGGCGTGTATGAGGTGTTCGAGATGTGCGGTTTCGTCGATATCCTGACGATCGTCAAAACCCGCGACGAAGCATTGAACAAACTCGTTTCGCCGCCATGAATCTTTTCTCGCTCCGCGCCAAGATGATCGTCTTGCTGACAGGTATCTTGCTGTTGCTTGGCGCCAGCATCGTCTACATCAGCAAGCGCGATGTCACGGCAAACGTTTCGGAACTCGAACGCCGTGCCGTGCAAAACACGGTGAGGATCGTCGCGCAGGACATCATGGCGCGCTGGCATGCGCTTCTGGGAGAGAAAATCATCGCGGTGCGCGACGAGCGCGTCAGTCTGATGGACGCCGGGGCGATGGCGATGTCCGTTTTGCGGGATTACGCCGATCGGGTAAACGCCGGCCAGATGAGCCTCGCGGAGGCGCAGATCGCCGCGATGGACTGGATTGGCCGCCAGGATTTCCGGGCCGGGCGTCTGATGCTGGTCTGCGACCAGGACTACAAGGTGCGGGCCAGTTCGTCCGCCGCCTTGCTCGGGACGGATATGTCCAACAGCCGAATAATCAGCGGTTATCTCCTGGGATCCTCCATCCAGGATGAACTCCAGCGCAAGGGCTACGCGTTCGCGATCTATAACTCCCAATTGCCGGGAGAGGAGGTTGTTTCGCATTACGGTTATTTCGTCTACTTCGCGCCGTGGGACTGGCGAGTGCTGATTGCCGACAACTCGCAGGCGATTTCCGCGCAGGCGACTTGGCAAAAGGGGAACATGGAAGCGGAAGTCGGCGAGATCCTGGCCGGGCTGAAACTCTCGCGCAACGGTTTCATGTTCATTGTCAACGGGAGCGGCGCTTTTGTCGTGCCGCCGCCGGAAACGTTCGCGACGACGATGCACGATACCGAGAACAGCGCGATCCTGCGCAAGGCGCTGGAACAGACAGCCGACATGGCGCGCGCGCCCTTCGGCATCCTCGATATACGCTGGCAGGAGATCGATTGGTACGTGGAATACAAATACATCAGGCCGCTGGACTGGACGTTGGTGGCGATGGTGCCCGCGCGGGATTTCGTGCAGCCGGCGGAACAGTTGGTCAGCAAGCAATCGACCGTTTTCGCGCTGATCCTGCTGCTGGCGCTGGCGGGCGCGATGCTCCTGGTGTCGCAATTGATGCGCCCGCTGGCCCGGCTGGCGGAATTCGTGCGCCATCTGCCGGAGCGGAACTGGCTGGACGAAGCGGACATCCCGCCGGACATCGTCAGCCTGGCCGAGCGCCGGCGCGACGAAGCGGGCCTGCTGACGACGGCTTTTCTGGGCATGGTGCGCCAGTTGCGCGAGAACATCGCGCGGCTGGTGGAAGAAACCGGCTCGCGCGAACGCATCGAGGGCGAATTGAGCATCGCCCGCGATATTCAACAGGGACTTTTGCCCACGTCGCTGGACGCGGTTGCGGCCCGGGCCGTCGACCTCCACGTCAGCGCCACGCCGGCCAAGGAAGTGGGCGGCGATCTGTGCGATTACTTTCTGCTCGCGGACAAGCGCCTGTGCCTGGCGGTCGGCGACGTTTCCGGCAAGGGCATGCCGGCCGCGCTGTTCATGGTCATCACCCAGACGCTCATCCACGCTTCCGCCGAGGATCTGACGGATCCCGCGCAGATGATGTGGTGGCTCAATCAGCGGCTTTCGGAGAACAACCCCAATCTCATGTTCGTGACGCTGTTTCTGGGTGTACTGAACCTGGAGAACGGCGAACTCGTCTGGGTGAATGCCGGCCATCCTCCGCCCTTGCTGCTCTCCGCCGACGGGCGGGTCACGCCGCTCGCGGGGCGCAGCGGAATAGCCTGCGGCGTGAGGGAAGGAGTGAGTTTTCGTCCGCTGGCGACCCGTCTGGCGCGGGGAGACATGATTCTGATCTATACGGACGGCGTCACCGAGGCCATCGACCGCGCCCAACGGCAATACGGCGAGGCGCGTTTGCAGGCGCTGCTGCAAGACGTCGCCGAGATGTCCGCGCAAGCCGTCGTGCGCCGCGTGCTGGACGACGTGGAAACCTTCACGGCGGGACTGGAAGCCTTTGATGACATTACCTTGATGGCGGTGCGCTGGTTATGAAAGTCCCGCGTTTTTTGCTCCTGCTGACCTGCGCGACCGTGTTCGCGGTCGGGGCGGGCCTCGTCCGCGCGGACGGCGGGCCGAAGCCGACCATGACAGCGCCGGCGCCGTCGGCGCGGACTTTTCTGGTCACGCCCAAAACAAAGCCGGACGGCGGCAAATGGCGCATCGGTTATTACGAAAGCTCGAACTACAAGCTCTATCCGCAAACCTTGCTGGAGATCGCGCGAGGCTTGCAACATATGGGCTGGATGGATGAAAAACCCGATGTGCCGGATGATCTTTCCGGCGAGGATTTGTGGCGCTGGCTCGCCCGCCACGCGCGCAGCGACACTTTGGAGTTTGTCGAGGACGCCTATTGGCAGTCCAGCGATACGGGCGGCGAAAACGAGCCGCGCCGGCTGGCGGCGCGCGAATCGTTCAGGAAGCGCGTCGAGACGCGGGGCGATCTGGCCCTGGTCATCGCCATGGGCACCGCCGCCGGACAG
>JAISNE010000242.1 GCA_031276375.1 Accumulibacter sp. | reverse complement strand
AAATCCCCTCCCGACGCGACAAAACCCAGAGAGAAGGATTCTTTTGCGTGCGAAAAGCGATGCAGAATTGCCAGAGGGCGAAGAATCACGGCGATCCTTGGCGGTCGTCCGCGCGGCGGGGATGAGCGTTGCCGTGACCGCCCCAAGCCGGTGAACAAGATTGAACAGGCGCTTGCCGCGCCGTGGGGAGCTGGAAGTTCCCTGCCTTGATGACGGCGCGGCGGATTGCGTATCCAACGGTCTGTTGAGCGCCACTTGGCGCAAACGGCGCGAGGCCGGCAAGGTCGCCGGCGATTTGGCGACGGAATGGACGAAATGGAGTCAGCCGAGTTCGGTGTATTTGCGGCTGGAGCCGAAGCATTTCTCCACGGGGTATTTCAGCGCATTCTTTTCGAGCTTCGCCGCCGCCGCGCGCAGCAGGTCGAAGCGGCCTTTCTCGGCGATCAGCAAGAGATAGAGCAGGACGTCGGCGCATTCGTCGCGCAACGCTTCCATCCGCCGCTCATCTTCGAGCATGGCGGCGATTTCGGCGTCGCCTTTCCACTGCGTCAGCTCCAGCAGTTCGGCGGCTTCGAGATTGAGCGAGACGATCAGGTTGCGCAGGGTGTGGAACTGCGCCCAGTCGCGCTCGTCGCGGAATTTCACCAGCGCCCGTGTCAGCGCCTCGCTGTCCATGCGCGTCGGGCGGATCAGAAAAAGCGCCGCGCGGCTTCCGCCGGCAGCGTCATGCCGGTGGCGCGCGCGCGCGCCAGGAGTTCCCAGTAGTAGCGGTAGGACGCCCGGTCGTGCAGCAGACCCTGGTGGGCGATCGGCGCCCAATCCTTGTCTTGCGCGGCGATGACGATGGCGGCGGCGGTTTCGACCTCGGAAAAATCGGGGCGCATGGCTTCGACGATCGGCACGATCTGGTTGGGGTGGATGCTCCACATGCGCAGGAAGCCGAATTCGTTGCGGGCGCGCCGCGCGTCGTCGCGGATTACTTCGATATCCCTCAGTTCCGTGGTGACGTTGTGCGTCGGCACCACGCCGTTGCCGAGGGCCGCGGTGGCGATCTCGCATTTGGCGCGCACCACCAGCGGGTGGCAAAACTGGCCGGGACTCTTCATCGCCGATCCGGGAATCGCGCCGTGGTGGCCGGAGACGAAATCCATCAGCCCGAAATCGAGCGATTCGACGCCCGGCGTGGCGGCGATTTCCCACGCCTCGCGCAGCGCGCCCAGGGTTTCGATCAGCACATGCACGGGAATCTCGCGGCCCAGCCCGAGCCGCGATTCGACGCCGCGCAGGTAGGCGATCTGCGCGCGCGCGTCGCCGGCACCGCGCGGCTTGGGCAGGGTGATGAAGGGCAGGCGGGCGCCGGCGATCGAGACGATGATGTCGATGTCCCGCTGCCAGTGCGCGTGGGTGAAATCGTGTATCCGTACCGCGACGCGGCCGTGCCGGTTGTCGCCGCTCATGATGAGGCCCGCCGCCATCTCGGCGTGCTCGCGTTCCGCGCCGGCGTGCGCGCCATCCTCGCAATCGCAGGTGATGTCGAAGATCGGCCCCAGTTCGTTTTGCAACTGGAGTGCTTTCTTCATCAGTTTTTCGGAGCCTGCGTAGTGATCGACCGCGGGCAGGATGGGGAAGGGCTTCTCGCCGGGAAAGAGAACGTCGCCGGGGTGTCGCATGGCAGGTTTCCGGAACACAAAAGCGGAGTCTAGCATTCTGGCGCGGGAAGCTTCCGCGTTTCCCGGCGGCTATTCTTCCACGGTCGGCGGCGCGGCCGTGTCGAGCGGCGTGATCTGTCCGACGGGCATGACCAGGCAGATGCCGTGGGCGGGCGAGTTCACGCCGGACTTTTCCTTGATCGCGGCCACGACTTTCTCGGCGGTTTCCTCGCTGGCCATGGTCAGAACGATTTCCTTTTCGCTTTCCACCGGAATGCCCAGCAGCGATTTTCTCGCCATGCCGGTGCCGATCGCGTTGATGATTACCGCGCCTCCCGCGCCCGCCTCGTTGGCGATTTGCACGGCCTGACTGCCGAAGCCCATATTGACGATGATAAACAGCGCCTTCATGCTGTCCGCGTTTTCCATGTTGAATATCCTCTTAAATTCGGCGTCAATGCCGCTAGAACGAGAGCTTTTCGACGGGCACGGTGAATGCGGCGCCGGCATGGGGTTTGTCGAGACCGAATTTCTCGATCAAGGCATCGAGCATCGGAGCGGATTCCTCGCTCGGCAGCAGGCAGGTGACGATCACCCGGTTTTCCTCCGGCACCAGGCCGAGCGCCTCCCGCAGATAGCCCGCCTTGACCAGACCCTTGCCGTACATGGTGTTGATGAGCTGGCCGCCCGCTTCCGAAAGCATGGCGATCAGGTCGTCCTTGCGTTTTCTCTCGACGATGACCGCCAAGAGAACGATCTCGTTGACCACTATTTTCTTGTTCACTGCCGTTGCCCTCATGTTCTGGTTTTGTCCGCCTGCCCGGCATGGGAAGCGAGTTTTTTCAGTCCCGCCAGCTCGTCCGCCAGCATGGTTTCCTGATCTCTCCTGAGCCGCATGTCGTAAAGTATTCCCAAAGCCTGCACGGCGATCAGCGGCGTGACCGAAATGAAGGCGATGATGCCAAAGCCGTTGGTCAACACCGACTGAGCGCCCGGCCCCGTCGTGACGGCCACGGCCTGCGCCGTGCCCAGCGTCAGCGGCGTCAGGAAGGCCGACGTCAGCGCGCCGCCGGTGACGCCCCCCGAGTCGAACGCCAGACTCACGAAAAGTTTGGACGTGTATTTCATCATGACCAGCGACACGATGTAAAGCGGGACCAGGAACCAGAGAATATTGACCTGGGTGATGATTTTCACCATGGAAATCAGCGCGGCGACGCCGATGCCCATGGCCAGCGTGCCGCGCATGGTCATTCTCTTCACGTGGCCGTTGGTGATTTCCTCGAGCTGCTCGCCCAGCACGGTGACCGCCGGCTCGGTCAGCGTGATCGCCGCGCCAAGGATGAAGCCGACGACCAGCAAAAGCCACTTGAACCATCCGGGACGGGCGGGATCCAGGAATATCTCGCCGATGTACTTGCCGGCGAAAGCGAAGCCAAAATCGATGCTCGACAGGAAGATGAGCAAGCCGACATAGACCACGGCGGTGCCGAACAGCATCCGGATGAACTCGCCCCTGGGCAGTTTTATCAGGAAAAAATGAAACGGCAAAAAGCAGATCACCACCGGAAAAAGCGCCAGGGCCACGTCGCCCAGATTCCCCGCGACGATGTCGCCGAAGTTGTCCATCGCGCCCGGATCGTACAGGACGGCGGGCGGGACGATCCCGCCGCTCATGGCCTTGAGCGCGATGCCGTAGAGGAACAGCGCGATGATCGGGCCGACCGAGGCCAGCCCGATGATGCCGAAAGTATCCTCGATGCTCTTGTTCTTCGACATGGTGGCCGAGACGCCGATGCCGAGCGCCAGGATGAACGGCACCGAAACGTCGCCGGTGGTCGCGCCGCTGCCGTCGAAGGCCAGCGCGATGAACTCGTCGGGAGTAAAAAAGATCAGCGCGAAGGTGATGAAGTAAAGCACGGCGAACACCACCTTGATGTTCATGTCCTTGAGCACCCGGAACAGCGAGAATCCGACGAACACCCCGATTCCCGCGCCCATGATCCAGATGAACACCGTTTCGTTGACCAGCGGCATGATCATGTGGGTCTGCCTCGCCAGCACCGACAAGGCCGGTTCGGCGACCGTCGCCAGGAGCCCGAACAGGAAACCGAAAAAAATGATGAAGACGGTTTTTTTCAGATGGATCAGGGAACTGCCGATCAGCTTCCCGATGGGCAGGATGCTGATATCGAGCCCGATCAGGAACAGCACCTGCCCGAAAATGACGCCCGCGTAGCCG
>JAISNE010000192.1 GCA_031276375.1 Accumulibacter sp. | reverse complement strand
ATGCCGGTGCGGCTCGGCATTCCCAGATACTCCGGCGCGCTGGCCAGCGTCATCCAGTCGCCGCGCTTCGCCACGTCCTACGGCCTGCTGCTGGAAGCGTGCGCGCAGAAAAAGCGCGGCCAGAAGGTGCGGGAAACGAGCGACTGGAAACAGATTTATGAACGGATGAAGTCTTGGGTCAAGAGGAATTTTTAACCGGGTTTTCGGTTTTTTTGAAGAGGAAGGAGAGAGGCTATGTTTGAAATCATCGATAAGGAAGACGCCATCAGCGATTTCGAGACCGTGATCAAGGTGATCGGCGTCGGCGGCGGCGGCGGCAACGCCGTCGACCACATGATCCGCGAGGGAGTGAAGGGCGTCGAATTCATTGTCGCCAACACCGACGCGCAAGCACTGAAGCGCAGTATCGCGCAGCGCAAGCTGCGCCTCGGCAAGACCGGACTCGGCGCCGGCGCCAAGCCCGAGGTCGGGCGCGACGCGGCGATCGGCGAGCGTGAACAGATCACCGAGGCTTTGCGCGGCGCGCACATGGTCTTCATCACCGCCGGCATGGGCGGCGGCACCGGCACCGGCGCGGCGCCGGTGGTCGCCGAAATCGCCCGCGAGATGGGCGTGCTGACCGTGGCCGTGGTGACCAAGCCGTTTACCTTCGAAGGAGGAAAACGCGCCAAGATCGCCGACGCCGGCATCGCCGAATTGCAAAAACACGTCGATTCGCAGATTGTCGTGCTCAACGAAAAGCTGATGGATGTGCTTGGTGACGACGTATCGGTGGATGACGCGTTCAAGGCGGCCAACAATGTGCTGCGCAACGCCGTCGGCGGAATCGCCGAGATCATCAACCTGCCGGGCCTGGTCAACGTCGATTTCGAGGATGTGCGCACGGTGATGGGCGAAATGGGCGTGGCCATGATGGGCTCGGCCTCGGCCTCGGGCGTCGACCGCGCGCGCCTTGCCGCCGAACAGGCCGTCGCCTCGCCGCTGCTCGAAGGCGTCAACCTGTCCGGCGCCAAGGGCGTGCTGGTCAACATCACCGCGTCCCCGTCGTGCAACATGAAGTTGAAGGAGGTGAACGAAGTCATGAATACCGTGCGCGCATTTGCCGCCGACGACGCGCATATCATTTTCGGCGCGGTTTACGACGAAAGCATGCAAGAAGAACTGCGCGTGACGGTCATTGCCACGGGCCTGGGACAGCCGTCCCAGGCCAAGCGCCAGCCCTTCGAGGTAATCAACACGCCGGTGGTGCAGGGCACCGGCACCGACGGCGGTTTCGCCGCCGGCGCCAACATCAACTATCGGGACCTCGACGTGCCGGCGGTGGTGCGCAAGGGACGCAACGCGACCGTCGAGGCGCTGGCCAACAGCGGCGTCGATCGCTACGACATCCCGGCTTTCCTGCGCAAGCAGGCGGACTGATGGGCAAGAGGAAACAATTCCCGCGTGAAAAACGGCGCTGATACCCCTCCTCCCCTGGAGGGCGGCGGCCCCTTTCACTGCTTTACCACACACCCTCTCTCTTTCTTCGCAAGGGGAGTTGGCGGGCCGTGCTACAATCCGTCAACCCCTTGTTTTTTCGGATATATGCTCAAACAGCGCACACTCAAATCGGTGATCCGGGCTTCCGGCGTCGGTCTGCATTCGGGAGTCAAGGTGAACATGGCGCTGCGTCCGGCGGCGCCGGATGCCGGCATCGTCTTCCGGCGCGTCGACCTCGATCCGGCGGTCGATTTGCGGGCGTCCGCGCTGATGGTGGGCGATACGCGCATGTCTTCGTCCCTTGAGCGCGATGGCGTCAAGGTCGGCACCATCGAGCACCTGATGTCGGCGCTGGCCGGCCTGGGCGTGGATAACGCCTACGTCGATCTCGACGCGGCCGAGGCGCCGATTCTCGACGGTTCGGCGTCGCCCTTCGTCTTTCTCATCTTGTCGGCGGGCATCGAGGAACAGCGGGCGGCCAAGAAATTCATCCGCGTCAAGCGCCGGATCGAGGTGCGCGAAAGCGAGCGCGGCGGCGACCGGTGGGCGCGTCTCGATCCCCATGACGGCTATCGGCTGACCTTTTCCATCGTTTTCAACCACCCGGCGATCGACCGCACCGGGCAGGAAATGACGTTCGATTTCGCCGAGCATTCGTATGTGCGCGAAGTCTCACGCGCGCGCACTTTCGGCTTCATGCAGGAAATCGAGTGGCTGCACGAAAACGGCCTGGCGCAAGGCGGCGGGCTGGACAACGCGGTGGTGCTCGACGAATTCCGCGTGCTCAACGCCGACGGCCTGCGCTACGGCGACGAGTTCGTCAAGCACAAGGTGCTCGACGCGATCGGCGACCTCTATCTTTTGGGGCATCCGCTGCTGGCGGCGTTCACCGCGCACAAATCGGGGCACGCGCTGAACAACCGCCTGGCGCGCGAACTGCTGGCCCATCCCGACGCCTGGGAGCTGGTCACTTTCGAGGACGCCTCGCGCGCGCCGAACTCGATCGTCCGCTGGCTGGCGCAGCCGGCGCGCTGAAGCCGTCGCCATGTTGCTGCTGCGCCTCTTGGGCATCCTGACCCTGCTGCTGGTCGGAGGCGGCGTGGCCGCGTATCTGCTGACCGGGAATCCCAAATACGTGCGTTTTTCCTGGCGCGCATTCCGCTACGCGGTGATGCTGGCGCTGCTGGTTTTCGCGCTGCTGATTCTCGAACGCGTCGCGGTCATTCCAATCTAGCGGAGCGCCGGATCAGCGAATCGACCGCCTGACGCAGTTCCGAATCGGACAAGGTATCGCGCAAGCGGCCGAGCGTCTGGAAAGTCCGCCCGGACAAGGGCTTTTGCCTGGGGCTTGCCGGCCGCTCCTGGAATTCGATGGCCCGCACCCTGACCTCCACCTTGCCGCACTCGACGCCCCGCCGCGAAAAACCGTCGGCCAGGGTCGTCGCCAGCTGCCGCAGCTTGGCCGCCGTGGCGCCGTTCGCGGCGTGAACGATCACGGTTCCCGATTTGTAATTCACCAGGCGGCTGGCCTCGGACAGATACGCCGGAGCGATTTGCCGGTAGAGGCCGGAAAGCCGGAGCAGTTCCCTGGCGTGCGCCAGCACCATGCCCGCGCCGTCCGCCGAGTCGAGAAAGTTTTCGAGAGTCTTGTCGCGCATCGATAAAACGTGCTTTCCAGTATTTTGCTTTTCGCCGCGCCGGCGATTCCATTGACCCGCATACTATACCGTCTTCCGTCAGGGCAATCGCATTTGGCTTCTCTGGACGAACCCGAGCAAGGAAGCGCGATACCGCGGGAGACGGTCAACAGTTTTTCGCCGGAAGCGAAGGCTGCGTTTAGGATAAGTCTCATCCCGGCGCAACAGCGCCGGCGCGAATTTGCGAGAAGGCGGAGAAATTCTACGGGGCACGTCCCTTGCGAACCCGGCCACCGTCCTCGCGGAAGGTGACATCGAGCACCCAGTGCCGGGCGTTTTCGGCCCCCCGGTGACGACGGGCCGCCGTGGCGAAAGCTTCGGCGCAAGTCACCCCCTTGCTGCCGATAAAAATAAACGCACTCGCGGGAAACCTTGCCCTTGATCTCGCGTGTCCGCTCAAGCAGGCCGATGCCCGACAGTTCCGGCCAGTGTTCCCGAAGCGGCGCGTCCATCCGGAAGAGATCGCCGATCCACAACGCCCGTCGTGTTTCAATGCGTCCATGATCCTTCTCCCTCTCAAAGCAGGGGGAGCTTCCAGCTCCCCCGCTCTTGTCCTCCCCGCAAGCGGGGGAAGACGCCCGAAGGGCGGGAGAGGGCTGGCGGTTCCATGACAACGAGCGTTTGGGCAAACGGCCCCGCCGCCCTCATCCGCTTTCGGCGCCTTCTCCCCGAGCGGGTAAAGGGAAGAAGAATTACAGCCTTTCCGCGCCTTCTCCACAGATATCAGATATATGGCATGAAACCACATCGTCATTCTCGCGCCGGCGCACCGGGCGTTGCGCTTTTCACGACGGTGCTGGTCAGCTTGATGTCGAAATGTTTCAGCTTCCGGTACAACGTGGGGCGCGAGATTCCCAGCGCCTCGGCGGTTTTCGTCATGTTGCAGCCGGTTTCCTGGAGCGCCGAGACGATCCGGGCCTCCTGGCTGGAATCCGGCGCGGGAGCGGGGGCGGGGATGGCTGGCGGCGATTGATCGTATTCCCTGTCCTCGATGAAATTCCTGATGGTCTCTCCGGTGATCGATCTCTCCCTGGCGGTGACCACGAGACGCTCGATGAAGTGGGACAGTTCGCGCACGTTGCCGGGCCAGGGATGGCGCGCGAGTTCCGCGTAGGCTTCCCTGGTCAGCTCGATCGTTTTCTTGTACGTTTTTTGATGGCGTTGCAGGAACTCCGCCGCGAGGCGCGCGATGTCTCCCGTTCGCCGGCGGAGCGGCGGCAGATTGAGCACCAGAACCTTGAGCCGGTAATAGATATCCTGGCGAAACGCCCCGGATTCGACGAGTTCCACCAGATTCCGGTTGGAGGCCGCGATGACCCTGACATCGACCGGAATGTATTTGTCGCCGCCCAGGCGCATGATCTGCTTTTCCTGCAAGGCCCGCAGCAGGCGGCTTTGCCCGTATTTGTCCATTTCCGAGATTTCGTCCAGGAACAGGGTGCCGCGATGCGCCATTTCGAACAGGCCGGGCTTGCCCTTTTTCAGCGCCCCGGTGAAAGCGCCCTCGACGTAGCCGAACAACTCGCTTTCGAGCAGGTTGGGAGGCAGGGCGGCGCAATTGATCGCCACAAAGGGGCCTTCCTTCCGCGGGCTCAGGTTATGGATGCCCTGCGCGAACAGTTCCTTGCCCGTTCCGGATTCGCCGTGAATCAACAGCGTCGCGTCCGTCGAAGCGATCGCGGCGGCGATCCTCCTGGCCTCGACGATCTGGGGCGACTGGCCGACGATGTCCAGCAGCGAGTATTTCGCGGCAAACTTGCGCACCAGGACTTCCGTGCGGATCATCGCCTCGGCTTCCTGGATGCGGCTGATTTCCTGGAAGGTCAGGAAGGCGCCGATCGTCCCGTGCTCGACGACGATGGGGCCGATGTTGAGGCTGATCCACAGATTCTTCCACCGGATGACCTGCCCCTGGATTTCGCGTCCGGTTTGCAGGCACTCGCCGATTTCGGGCAGATCGATCAGTTCGCCCAGGGGACTACCCTGGCAATCCTTGGGCGAAAGCTCCAGCAATTGCGCGGCGGCGGGATTGACGAGCCGGATTTTCCTTTCCTGGTCGATACTGATGATGCCCTCGAATGAACAATCGATCAGCGTCTTGAATTTTTCCGCGTTCTCTTTTTCTATCTGCCTTCCCTGGGCGATTTTCCTGGCTTCCAGCAGGGCGCTTTTTATGGACAACTCGCCGGATCGCAGCAAGACGGACTTCATGCCGAGTCCCTTGGCGATCTCGACGGTGCGCGTGCCGCCCAGAAGCACGTCGTAATCGAGCCGGGCCACCTCGCCGACCACGGGAGGGATGTCCTCGTCGCTTTCCAGCCGGTGAATGACGACATCGACGTTGGCGAGTTGCGCGATGACTTCGACATCCACCGCCATGTTGTCGAAAGCGACAAAGGCGGCGCGCGGGCGTTCCAGTCCGGTGATGGCCTTCGCTTCGAGGAAAATCCGCGCGAGATCCTGCCCGGTAACGTCGATTTCGACGATCGGAATCTTGATCGGCGCTTTCTTCACCAATATGCCCAGGCCGCCGCGCACGACGATGACTTCGACTTCCTCGTGCTGAAGGCTTTGGGCCAGTTCCGGCGCCTGCGACAAGCGCGCGAAATACAGCGCGACATCTTCTTGCAGGCCCAGCGTCCGGCAAAGCAAACCGGCGCGTTCATAAAGTTCCGCGTCGGCGGTAATCAGGGCGATTCGGGACATGTCGATGGCCGCGAAGATTTTTTACAAGTGATGCGTTTCATCGTAACACATGACACGCAATTTCGTTACACATGTCGCTATCCGGTAAAAAAACATGTTCATTATCAATGAGATAATTATTGGCACGCAATGTGCTAATCCTTTCTCGTCAGCGTACCGCCGGAGTTTTCGGCCCGCTGGGGAGGCGCCCTGGCATACCGGGGATAACGGTATTCATGGACGTCATGAAAAAAACGTCGAGCTGTTCGACCGGTTCGGCGGGGAGGTGACCGCCAGACGGGTTTTCGCGCCGTTGGCGACGATCAAGAGAGGGGGCTTGTGTTCCGCCAGATATTTTATTCGGCCGTCAGTAATTTAGAGACGCCGGGATCCAATCGTCGTCATTGCGAGGCCCGAAGGGCTGTGGCAATCCAGACGGCCGTGGAGAGG
>JAISNE010000168.1 GCA_031276375.1 Accumulibacter sp. | reverse complement strand
TTCGGCCTCTTCCAGTCCCCGAACAACCACACCATCGTCACCTCGGCGCCCCTGCGCCGTTCCGGCGGCGCCAGCGGCATGCTCGGCACCGCCCGCCTGACCGGGCAGACGCTCGGCGCGTTGATCGTCGCCATCATCTTCAGCCTGGCCGACCCGCACAACGGACACGGCCCCGCCATCGCGCTCGGCCTTGCCTCCGCCTTCGCGGCGATCGCCGGCGTCTTCAGCGCGCTGCGGCTGCGCGCGCCAGCCGCCGGCGCGCGGCAATGACCGGAAGCCGCCGTCCGATCGAGCGAAAACGCCCTCAATCGGCCGCGCCGCCCCTGTCCATCCGCTGTTTCAGGAGGAAAAAGAACTTCGCGACGATCCCGACAAAGAGGACTGATACCAGCGCGCCTTCCCCCCCCTCCCCGCAACTGGCCGAAAAGCGGCAGGGAAAGCAAGGCCGCGAGCAGGATATGGCTTGAGTCAAAGAGTATCTTGACCGTGCCGAACTCCCGGCGACATCGCGCTGATATTCAGAGTCCCGCCGTGCCGCTTTGCCAGGTTGGGGCGGCAGGGGCTCCCGGACTATCGCGCTTCCTTGCTCGGACTCGTCCCAAAAGGGTAAATGCGATTGCCCTGGCGATCCTCGACCGTGACTCATCCATTCCCTGGATTAACTGATAAAATTCGGCGTTTCCGTGTGATGAAAGAGCGGATTACCGCCGAAACACGCATTTCCCCGCGCGAATGGCCAGAATCCCAGGGGATGGCAAGGATTGGGGCGTCCTTCTCTCGCACGCGCAGCAAGTGATGTTCGAGCATGTATTTTTGTTTTTTCAGCCCGTTTTTCGGAGACTCAAGGAATAATTTTGATGGAAACCAACGCCACGACTCCCGCCGCCGAGGCCGCGCCGCCGCCGCCCAGTGTTCTCGAACGCAGCCTGGACCTGTCGGTCGTCATCGCCGACCTCGACAAGGACATCGATCAGCGCCTGAAGCGGATGAGCAGGAAACTCAAGATGCCGGGCTTTCGTCCGGGCAAGGTGCCGTTCAGCATCGTCAAGCAGCAGTATGGGCAGGAAGCCTACGTCGACGCGCTGAACGACTCGCTGCAAAAATCCTTCGACGACGCCGTCAAGGCGCGGCAGATACGTGTCGCGGGAAATCCGAGGATCGATCGGAAAGAGACCGAAAGCGAGACGCAGCTCGAGTTTACGGCGGTGTTCGAGGTTTTCCCGGAGATCCAGGTCGCCGGTCTGGAGGGGATCGAGATCGAGCGCCCGACCCTCGAAATCGGCGCGCCCGAGCTGGAGAGCACCCTGAACGTGCTGCGCAGGCAGCGTGTCCGCTACGAGCCGGTCGATCGCGCGGCGGCCAGGGGCGATCGCGTGGTCGTCGATTTCCTCGGCAAAAAGGGGGGCGAGACGTTCCAGGGCGGCGAAGCCAAGGATTATCCGATAGTGCTCGGCGAAGGCGCGATGCTGGCGGATTTCGAGAACGCGGTAACGGGTCTCAAGGCGGGCGAAGCGAAGACTTTCGAGCTGACTTTCCCAGCCGACTACCACGCCAGGGACATAGCCGGGCAGACGGTCACGTTCGACGTCACGGTCAAGCAGGTGAACGAGGCGATCCTGCCGGAGATCGATGCCGCGTTCGCCAGGGCGCTGGGCATCGCCGATGGCGACGTCGACAAGATGCGCGCCGAAATCGAGGCCAATCTGAAACGCGAAGTGAAAAACCGCCTGAAGAGCCGCGTCAAGAACCAGGTCATGGACGCTCTGCTCAAGGCCAATCCGGTCGAAGCGCCGAAGGCGCTCGTCGAGGCGGAGATCGATCATTTGATGCAGAATGCCCGTCAGGACATGGAGCAGCGCAGCGGCCGGAAACTCAAGGACTTTCCGATACGGCGCGAGTGGTTCGCCAGCAAGGCCCGGCGGCGCGTCAGCCTCGGGTTGCTGCTCTCCGAGATCGTCAAGGCCAACGACTTGCGCGCCAGGCCCGAACAGGTCAGATTGGTCGTCGAGGAGGCCGCGCAAAGCTACGAGCACCCGGAAGAAATCGTCCGCTGGTATTATGCGCAGCCGCAGCGCCTCGCCGAGGTCGAAGGCATGGTCATCGAGGATAATGTCGTGGAGTGGGCGCTGGCGGGCGCCAGGGTCGTCGACAAGGCCGTCGCCTTCGATGAATTGATGGGCCAGCGCGCTTGACCGGCATTGCCCGGAGAAGGGGGAAAGACATGAGTTTTGATCGCGTGGCGATGGAAGATCGCTGGGAGCCGCAAGGCTTGGGCATGGTGCCGATGGTCGTCGAGCAGAGCGGTCGCGGCGAGCGCGCGTACGACATTTATTCCCGTCTCTTGAAGGAGCGCGTGATTTTCCTGGTCGGGCCGGTCAACGACACGACGGCCAATCTGGTCGTGGCGCAGCTTCTCTTCCTCGAAGCCGAAAATCCCGACAAGGAGATTCATTTCTACATCAATTCGCCGGGCGGGTCGGTGTCGGCCGGGCTGTCGATCTACGATACCATGCAGTTCGTCAAGCCGGATGTGTCGACGCTGTGCCTGGGGCAGGCGTGTTCGATGGGCGCTTTCCTGCTCTGCGCCGGCGCCAAGGGCAAGCGTTTCGCGCTGCCCAATTCGCGCGTGATGATTCACCAGCCGATGGGCGGGTTCCAGGGCCAGGCGTCGGATGTCGCCATCCATGCCAAGGAGATTCTTTCCCTGCGCGCCAAGCTCAACGAGATCATGGCGCATCACAGCGGGCAGCCGGTCGAGCGGATCGAGCGCGATACCGACCGCGACAATTTCCTGTCGGCGGAAGACGCGGTGGCTTACGGGCTGATCGACAAGGTTTTGCAGAGCCGCGACGCGGGTTGATGGTTTGTCTTGCAGGCATCGGATCGAACCAAGGAGCGAGGTAGGCCGAAATGGTGGAAAAAAGGGGTGGCGGCGAGAAGCTGCTGTACTGTTCGTTTTGCGGCAAGAGCCAGCATGAAGTCAAGAAGCTGATTGCCGGGCCGTCGGTGTTCATCTGCGACGAGTGCATCGATCTGTGCAACGACATCGTCCGCGACGAGTTGTCCGCGGAACAGGGGGGAAAGGCGGCCAAGAGCGATTTGCCCACGCCCCACGAGATCGCGCAACTGCTCGATCAGTACGTGATCGGGCAGAGTCCGGCCAAGCGCATCCTGGCCGTCGCCGTGTACAACCATTACAAGCGCCTGCGCTACCGTTTCAGGGGGAACGACGACGTCGAGCTGACCAAGAGCAACATCCTGCTCATCGGACCGACCGGTTCGGGCAAGACGCTGCTCGCCCAGACGCTGGCGCGCATGCTCAACGTGCCTTTCGTGATGGCCGACGCGACGACGCTGACCGAGGCCGGCTACGTCGGCGAGGACGTCGAGAACATCATCCAGAAGCTCCTGCAAAAGTGTGATTACGATATCGAGAAGGCGCAGCAAGGCATCGTCTATATCGACGAAATCGACAAGATTTCCCGCAAGTCGGACAACCCGTCGATCACCCGCGACGTGTCGGGCGAGGGCGTGCAGCAGGCGCTGCTCAAACTGATCGAGGGCACCGTGGCGAGCGTGCCGCCGCAGGGCGGGCGCAAGCATCCGAACCAGGACTTCGTGCAGGTCGATACGACCAATATCCTGTTCATCTGTGGCGGCGCGTTCGACGGTCTGGAAAAAGTCATCCGCGGGCGTTCGGAAAAGGGCGGCATGGGCTTCGGCGCCGAGGTGAAAAGCAAGGACGACAAAAAGGCGATCGGCGAGGTGTTGCGCGCCGTCGAGCCGGAGGATCTGATCAAGTTCGGCCTGATTCCCGAGCTGATCGGCCGTCTGCCGGTGATCGCCACGCTCGAAGAGCTGTCCGTCGAAGCGCTCGTCCAGATTCTGGTCGAGCCGAAGAATGCGCTGGTCAAGCAGTACCAGAAACTGTTTTCCATGGAGAATGTCGAGCTGGAAATCCGGCCCGCGGCGATGACCGCGATCGCCAAGCGCGCGCTGGAGCGCAAGACCGGGGCGCGCGGCTTGCGCTCGATCATCGAGTCGGTGCTGCTCGATACGATGTATGAACTTCCCGGAATGCAGAATGTCAGCAAGGTGGTCATCGACGAGAATATGATCGTGAGCGACGCCAAGCCGATCCTGATTTACGCCGATCAGCCGAAGGTTTCCGGTTCCAACTGAAATTCCGCCGCCGCGGCGCGGCTTGAAAACCATTTTTGTATCCCCATGTGACGATGGGGATACGCCTATCCGAGAGCCAGATCAATGACCGACAAATTTTCCTTTTCCAGCGAGATGCCCGTCCTTCCGCTGCTGCCCTTGCGCGACGTGGTGGTTTTCCCGCACATGGTGATTCCCCTGTTCGTCGGGCGGCCCAAGTCGATCAAGGCGCTCGAGGTGGCCATGGAGTCCGGCAAGGGCATCTTGCTGGTGGCGCAGAAATCGGCGGTCAAGGATGAACCCCAGACCGACGATCTTTACGGCATCGGCTGCGTGGCCAACATCCTGCAGATGCTCAAGTTGCCCGACGGCACCGTCAAGGTGCTGGTCGAAGGAACGTGCCGCGCGCGCATCAACGCCGTCGAGGCGCGCGACGGCATGTTCATCGCCCGCGCGGCGCCGGCCGCCGGCGAGGAGGGCGTCAACCACGAAGTCGAGGCGCTGCGCCGGGCGGTGATCGCCCAGTTCGACCAGTACATCAAGCTGAACAAGAAGATTCCGCCGGAAATACTCACTTCGATCGCCGGGATCGAAGAAGCCGGCCGGCTTGCCGACACCATTGCCGCGCACCTGCCGCTCAAGCTCGAACAGAAGCAGGAGGTGCTGGAGATGTTCGACGTGCGCTCGCGCATCGAGCGCCTGCTGTCGCAACTGGAAACCGAGATCGACATCCTGCAGGTCGAGAAGCGCATTCGCGGCCGCGTCAAGCGCCAGATGGAGAAGACCCAGCGCGAGTATTACCTGAACGAGCAGGTCAAGGCGATCCAGAAGGAATTGGGCGAAGGCGAGGACGGCACCGATTTCGAGGAGCTGGAGAAGAAGGCCAAGGACGCCGGCATGAGCAAGGAAGGCATGGCCAAGGTGCAGTCCGAGTTGAAGAAACTCAAGCTGATGTCGCCGATGTCCGCCGAGGCCACCGTCGTGCGCAACTTCATCGAAACACTGATCGGCCTGCCGTGGCGCAAGAAGACGCGCATCAGCCGCGATCTGGCGGCGGCCGAAAAGGTGCTCGACAAGGATCACTGGGGACTGGAAAAAGTCAAGGAGCGCATCATCGAGTATCTGGCCGTGCAGCAGCGCGTCGACCGCCTGAAAGCGCCGATCCTGTGCCTGGTCGGGCCGCCGGGGGTCGGCAAGACCTCGCTCGGCCAATCGATCGCCACGGCGACCGGACGCAAGTTCGTGCGCATGAGCCTGGGCGGCGTGCGCGACGAAGCCGAGATTCGCGGCCATCGCCGTACCTATATCGGCTCGATGCCGGGCAAGATATTGCAGAACATGACCAAGGTCGGCGTGAAGAATCCGCTCTTTCTGCTCGACGAAGTCGACAAGATGGGCCAGGACTTCCGTGGCGACCCCAGCTCGGCCCTGCTGGAAGTGCTCGATCCGGAACAGAATTCGACCTTCGTCGACCACTACGTCGAAGTCGAATATGACCTGTCGGAAGTGATGTTCGTGGCCACCGCCAACACCATGAACATCCCGCCGCCGCTGCTCGACCGCATGGAAGTGATCCGCTTGTCCGGCTACACCGAGGACGAAAAGATCAACATCGCCAGCCGCTATCTGCTGCCCAAGCAGATGAAGGCCACCGGTCTCAAGAAAACCGAACTGACGGTCGCCGACAGCGCGCTGCGCGACATCGTCCGTTACTACACGCGGGAGGCCGGCGTGCGCGGCGTGGAGCGCGAGATTTCCAAGATCTGCCGCAAGGTGGTCAAAACGCTGCTGCTCAGGAAGAAACAACAGCGGATGGCCGTATCGTCGCGCAATCTCGACAAATTCCTCGGCGTGCGCCGCTACAGCTTCGGCGTCGCCGAACGCGAGAATCAGATCGGGCAGGTGACCGGCCTGGCCTGGACCGAGGTCGGCGGCGAACTGCTGACCATCGAGTCGGTTGTCCTGCCCGGCAAGGGCAAGACGATCACCACCGGCAAACTCGGCGAAGTGATGCAGGAATCGGTGCAGGCCGCGCTGTCCGTCGTGCGCAAGCGTTCCCGTTCGCTGGGCATCGTCGACGATTTCTACCAGAAGAACGACATCCACATCCACCTGCCGGAAGGCGCGATTCCGAAGGACGGTCCGTCGGCGGGCATCGGCCTGTGCACGGCGATGGTGTCGGTGCTGACGGGCATCCCGGTGCGCTGCGACGTGGCGATGACCGGCGAAATCACCTTGCGCGGCGAAGTGCTGCCGATCGGCGGATTGAAGGAAAAGCTGCTGGCGGCCGTGCGCGGCGGCCTACAGCGCGTGCTGATCCCCGAGGAGAACGTGCGCGACCTGGCCGAAATTCCCGACAACATCAAGAACAAGCTGGAAATCATTCCGGTGAAGTGGATCGACAAGGTGCTGGAGCTCTCGCTGGAGCGTCTGCCGGCCCCCTTGCCGGAAGAAAGCGCCGCGCCGGTGGTGAATGCGCCGGCCGAGAATCCGGCCGCGCAATCCATCGTCACGCATTGAGCGTGAATCGGGGATCAGGGATCAGGGATCAGGTTTCCCTGCCCGTCATTCCCACGCAGGCGGGAATCCAGCCTCCCGCGCCTTTTCTGGATTCCCGCCTGCGCGGGAATGACGGGTATTTTGACTGCCTCGTTTTAAAAAGCCAGAAATGACCGAAATCTTGACAGGCCAGACTTGAGTATCAACGACCTGTTGAGCGCAACTTGGTATCAATCGACGCCCGTGACCGGGCGGCACGGCAATGGTGGAGCCTGTGCTTCTTCCATGCCGGATTTTCCCCTGATGGGGCAGGTTTCCAGCCGGAGCATTTTGGGATGAACAAGTCCGAGTTGATCGAAGAGATCGCCATTTCCGCCGATATTTCCAAGGCCGCCGCCGGGCGCGCGCTGGACGCCGTGATCGCGGCGGTCAAGACAAGCCTGAAGAACAGGGAAGAAGTCGCCCTGGCCGGGTTTGGCACGTTCTATGCGAGCAGGCGCCCGGCGCGTACCGGGCGCAATCCGCGGACCGGAGCCGTGCTCACGATCGAGGCCGGCTGGGCGCCGAAATTCCGGGCTGGCAAAGGCCTCAGAGATGCTGTAGACTAGCCGCCTTTGCGCTTGGGGGTGCTTAGCTCAGTTGGTAGAGCGCTAGCCTTACAAGCTGGATGTCGGCGGTTCGACCCCGTCAGCACCCACCACGCCCACGGGACCAGATCATTGAAATTCGTTCGTACGCTTGGTACGCGCCGTGCGATTGGAGTGGTAGTTCAGTTGGTTAGAATACCGGCCTGTCACGCCGGGGGTCGCGGGTTCGAGTCCCGTCCACTCCGCCACTTACCGAAAGGCGAACGCGAGTTC
>JAISNE010000152.1 GCA_031276375.1 Accumulibacter sp. | reverse complement strand
GCCCCGTCCTGCGCCTGGACAGAATCTACGTGCGCGGATTCTCGGTCAAACAGGCCAGGGTCCACTCCGGCAAGCCGTGGTCGAACATCTCCGACCACGCCGCGTTGTCGGCGCAACTGCTTTTGAACGAGAGGAAAACGGATTGACCGCGGCGGCGATCATCCGCGTGGCCGCTGGTCTTTCGGGAATCCAACCGGCGGCGGGCGCGGCGCTTGCTCACAAGGAAGTACAATGCTGTTTTTCAACTTTACGGAAGTCCTCCCATGACAGCAAAAATTCTGCCGGCTTCGGCGGGATGGCGGTGGTTGGCGTCAGGTACGAAGCTGATGCTGCGTTATCCCGTGCTGCCTATCCTGACTTCTTTCGTCCTGTTTTGTACTTCTGCGCTATTCATGGCCCACCTTCTCGGTGGAGTATTCAGCATCATGCTATTCGGCAACATCATCGTGGGACTGGCTGGCATCTACTATGGCATGGAACATGGGAAATCCCTTGATCTCTCTTTTTATCTGCGTTTCGTCAATGGGAAAGGGATACTGTTGTTGTTCCTCTCTGGAACAAGCCTTATCGTTGGAATATTGGTTGTATGGTTGGCTGCATTATGGATAATTCATTCTTATGACAACTTTACCAGTCGGTGGCTTGGCGACATCATTAGGCTGTTTAATTTTTCTGAAGCAAGCCGCCTTGTTGCCGAAGTAAACGACTTTGCCAGTATGCTGCTTGGTTTCTATGCAGCAGAAAGTTGTCTTGGACACGCCATGGTCGAGGATGTTGCCAGCACGCGGCCTGTTTTTTATGCCGCTGGCGTCCTGTGGATTTTCATTTCGATGGCTTATTGGTTCTCGCCTCTGCTGATTGTCCGGCGCGGAATGTCCGTTGGTAAAGCATTTGAGACCAGTTTCTGTGCCTGCTTGGATAACTGGAAGGCTTTTTTCGTAAACGGGGTAATCTGGCTGCTTGTTTTTATAATAAATTATATTGTCGTGCTTTTTGTGACTCCCGTGATTTCGATTGCCGTCACGCTCATCCTCGCGTCTATCGCGTTTGCCAATTACTATTTCAGCTATAAAACGATATTCGAAGAACAAGAAATCTAGCGCGCGCCGAGCGCAAAAGCGTCGCGCCTTCCGCCGGACATGAATGTCCGCACATCCCGCTCTTCCGTCCGCACCCTGGCCTCCGCGCCAAGCCCATCCGCCGGGTGCCGCGGCGGCGATCACCCGGCATGGCCGCCGGTCTTTCGAGAATCCATTCGGCGGAAGGCGCGGCGCTTTTCTCTGCCGGCCGGGGCCGACGGTAGGCTCGATGACACGAATTTTACGGGCCAGGCTTGCCGTCCCTGGGCAGACGCCCCCGGCCCGTTTCGTTTCCCGGTTATAATGCCTCACGGCCTCACGGCCTTTTCACGTTCAATCGATTGAGGAGGTCATATGGGTAACACGCAGCAGGGCGCTGTCAGCTTCAAAAACATCTTGATCCTTTGTGTGGTCTTGGCGGTTGCGGGCCATTTTTTGCCCATATTGCTGGGCGGCAACGCCGCCGTTAGGGAAGAAGCCAATTTTTATGGCCAGGAAATGAATAGCGCCACGAGTGACATCGCTCAGGCCTTGCGCACCGGCGATCGGAAGAACGTTGTCGAGCTTTCCAGACGCATCGAAACGGCGAAAAATAACATCGATCAGCGTAAAAAGGTCAAACTCCCCAGATTTCGTGCGTTGGCGCTTGAAGGATTGAGCATTGACGACGAAGCGACCCTCAGCCTGATGAGAGGGGAATCCGGCACCGCGCTGGAAAAATACATGGCGAACAAACGGCTGTGGCTCAAAAAACTCTGCGCCTACTTTGATGCTCCGGAAAAAGGCTTGTCTGTCAAGGATTCCGAAGCATTGGAAATAGCCGAAGCTTGCAGCAAAATTTAGAGCGTTTTTGATCGGGATTTGCATAAACGACATTCGTCATCGCGAGGCGCCAAAGCGCCGTGGCGATCCAGTTCGTTCTTTCTGGATTGCCTCGCTTGTCGCTCGCAATGACGAAGCAATGATTTCCCGCCTTTTGAAGTGATACCAAGTTGCAGTCAAATCATCGTGATACGAAAAAAATGACTGAAATCTTGACGCGTCAGACTGGAGTATTGACGGCCTATTGAGCGCAACTTGGTACTAGGCCATGCTTTCATGTACCCCCTCGCTTTTTTAAGACGAGGCGGTCAAGATACCCGTCATTCCCGCGCAGGCTTAGAATCCAGAAAAGGCGGTGGAAATACTGGATTCCCGCCTGCGCGGGAATGACGGGCGCGAGGGACGGTTGGCGATGGCGGATTCCATCGATTCGCATTGCTGGTAATAAACCAAGGGATGAATTTCGTAGCGACGGGTGATACAAAGTTGCAGTCAAACCATCGTGATACGAAAAAATGACTGAAATTTTGACACGTCAGACTGGAATATTGACTGCCTATTGAACACAACTTGGTATGAAACGGCCCGGAGATTGTTGGCCTTGCGGCGTAGTTCGCCGCGGGGCGAGCGCCGCAAAAGCGTTTCTCCCTCGCCTCTTTCGGAAAGAGCCGCCCGAAGGGCGGGAATGAAAAAATACCCTGCGCCCGGAACAACGGCCAGCCATGTCTTGGAATATGATCACATGAGCCTCGACAGCCGTCACGTGCAAACCCATTGCGTCAATCACACGGAGTGCGGCTGCCGAGGGCGGTTTCATCGCAAAAAGCCACCAGCCGTTGCGGGCGCACGATTCCGGAAGCGTCGGCGTGGCCGACTCCAAGCAATCCGCTTTCCGCGTAAACGCGGCATCTTCCCTGAATCGCGCCCGCGGCGGCCACCGGATTGCCGTGCATGAAGCGTTCTTTTTGCGCTTCGTCGAGCCTGATTTCCGGGAGATTCTGCAACAGCGCGTCGGGCGGCAGCAGAGCGCGCGGACGCTCGTTTTCCGGCAAGACGGCGAGCGCGTCGAGCGTCACCGCCCGCGCGATCGATACGTTCCCGACCGCCACCCGGCGCAAGGCGGTCAGATGCGCTCCGCAGTCCAGCGCGCGGCCGATGTCCTCGGCCAGCGTGCGGATGTAGGTTCCCTTGCCGCAGCTCACGCGCAAACGGCAGCGCCCGGCGGAATAGTCCAGCAGCAGGAGTTCGGCGATGACGACTTCGCGCGCTTCCCGCTCGACGGTAACGCCCTGGCGCGCCAGTTTGTAGAGTGCTTGTCCGTCGCGTTTCAGCGCCGAATACATCGGCGGAATCTGCGCGATGCGGCCGCGGAATTTTTCCAGCGCCGCTTCGAGCTGCCGCCGCTCGAACACCGGCGTCCGGCGTTCCACGATTTCACCCTCGGCGTCCCCGGTGGTGGTGCTCACGCCGAAGCAAATTTCCGCCTCGTAAGTCTTGTCGGCGTCGAGCAGGTCGGAGGCGAACTTGGTGGCTTCGCCGAAGCACAGCGGAAGCAGACCGGTGGCCAGCGGGTCGAGCGTTCCGGTATGCCCGGCCCTGGCGGCGGAAAACAGCCGCCGGGCGGCCTGTAGCGCCGCGTTTGAAGTCATGCCGCGCGGCTTGTCGAGCAGCAGGACGCCGTCGACGCGCAACTTGGCGCGCTTCATTTCGTTTCCACGTCGATACGCTACATTTCGCCGGTCATCGCCAGGCCCCTCGCCGTGGCGATCCGGATCATCGCTGTCTTTATTTGGCATTAGAGCCATGCGACTGCCCGCCTCCAATGCAAATTACCGAAACGGCGGATCGAGCGGCTCATCAGTGAGCGACGGTTTTGGAAAAAAGATTGAGCACGACAACGCCCGAGGCGATGAGCGCCATGCCGACGATCGCCGGAAGATCGAGTACCTGCCCGTAAACGAGCCACGCGATCAGCGCGATCAGCACGATGCCGACGCCGGACCAGATGGCGTAGGCCACTCCGACCGGAATCGTGGCGAGCGTGAGCGAGAGGAAGTAGAAAGCCGACACGTAGCCGGCGATGACGATGACCGTCGGCCACGGACGCGAAAAACCCGCCGATGCCTTCAATACCGATGTGGCGATGACTTCGCTGACAATTGCCACGCCCAGGAATAACCAATGCATTTGCGTTTCCCGGATAGAGATATGAGTCAAGCGTTTTCAGCCGGGTCCGAGGCCCCGGAAATCGACACGGCTTCATCGATCAATCTGGACAGTTCCGCTCCGCGCTCGAGCGATTCATCGAAGACGAAGTGCAGTTGCGGCGTGCTGTGGATGCTGATGCGCCGCCCGAGTTCGCGGCGCAGGAAACCCGCCGCCTGTTGCAGGCCGTCCAGCACCGGATCGACGTGTTCGCGCCCGGACAGGTGGCTGAAAAATACCTTGGCATGCGCGTAATCGGCCGAAATCTCGACGTCCGTGATGCTGATCATGCCGACGCGCGGATCCTTCAACTCGGAACGGATCAGTTCGGCCAGTTCCCGCCGGATCTGTTCGGAAATCCGGTCGCGGCGCGCGAAACCCTTGTTGGCGGTCATATGCGGCATCCTAGAGCGTCCGCGCCACTTCGGTCAGGTCATAGACTTCGAGCTGATCGCCTTCTTCGTAATGGGCGTAGTTCTTCAGCGACAGGCCGCACTCGAAACCGGCGCGCACTTCCTTGGCGTCGTCCTTCAGGCGTTTCAGTGAATCGAGTTCGCCGTCCCAGATGACCACGTTGTTGCGCAACAGGCGCGCCCGCGAACTCCGCTTGACCACGCCTTCGAGAACATAGCAGCCGGCGATGGTGCCGATCTTGGAACCGCGGAAAACCCGGCGGATCTCGACCACGCCGGTGACGTCCTCGCGCTTTTCCGGCGCGAGCATGCCGGAGAGCGCCGCCTTCACCTCGTCGACCGCGTCGTAGATGATGTTGTAGTAGCGGATGTCGACGCCGACGTTTTCGGCCGTCTTGCGCGCGCCCACGTCGGCGCGGGTGTTGAAACCGATGATGACGGCCTTGGAGGCCTGCGCCAGATGCACGTCGGATTCGCTGATCGCGCCGACCGCGGCATGGATGACGTCGACCTTGACTTCGTCGGTCGACAGCTTCTGCAGCGACTGCACCAGCGCTTCCTGCGAGCCTTGCACGTCGGCCTTGATGATCAGCGCCAGCATCTTCGTCTCGGCTTCTCCCATCTGGTCCAGGATGTTTTCGAGATTGGCCGCCTGCTTGCTGGCCAGCTTCACGTCGCGGAACTTGCCCTGGCGGAACAGCGCGATTTCGCGCGCCTTGCGTTCGTCCGCCAGCACCATCGCGTCCTGGCCGGCCAACGGCACGTCCGACAGGCCGAGCACCTCGACCGGAATCGACGGACTGGCTTCCTTGATCGTCTTGCCGTTCTCGTCGAGCATGGCGCGGATGCGCCCGAAAACCTGGCCGGTCAGCAGCACGTCGCCCTGATGCAGGGTGCCGGACTGCACCAGCATGGTCGCCACGGGGCCGCGTCCCTTGTCCAGCCGCGCCTCGATGATCAGGCCCTTGGCCGGCGTTTCCCTGGGCGCCTTGAGTTCGAGCACTTCCGCTTGCAGCAGCACGTTTTCAAGCAGTTCGTCGATGCCCTCGCCGGTCTTGGCCGAGACGTTGATGAACGGCGACTCGCCGCCGTACTCTTCCGGCACGACCGATTCGGCGACCAGTTCCTGCTTGACGCGGTCCGGGTTGGCCTCGGGTTTGTCGATCTTGTTCACCGCCACGACGATCGGCACGCCGGCGGCCTTGGCGTGGTGGATCGCTTCGCGCGTCTGCGGCATCACGCCGTCGTCGGCCGCGACGACCAGGATGACGATGTCCGTGGCCTTGGCGCCGCGCGCGCGCATCGCGGTAAATGCTTCGTGTCCCGGCGTATCGAGGAAGGTCACCATGCCGCGCGCCGTTTCCACGTGATACGCGCCGATGTGCTGGGTGATGCCGCCCGCTTCGCCAAAGGCCACGCGGGTGCGGCGGATGTAGTCGAGCAGCGAGGTCTTGCCGTGGTCGACGTGGCCCATGACGGTGACCACCGGCGCGCGCGGCAGCCGCGGCGCGTCCCGGTGGTCGGAGTCTTCCAGGAAGACGTCCGGATCGTCGAGCTTGGCGGCGAACGCGCGATGCCCCAATTCCTCCACGACGATCATCGCGGTCTCCTGGTCGAGCACCTGGTTGATGGTGACCATCGAGCCCATTTTCATCAAGGTCTTGATGACCTCGGTCGCCTTGACGGCCATCTTGTGCGCCAGATCGGCAACCGAGATGGTCTCCGGCACCTGCACGTCGCGCACCACCGCTTCGACCGGCGCCTGGAAGGCGTGCGCCTGCTCGGCTTCGCCCGCATCGCGGCCGCCGCGCCTGCCGCGCTTGCTGTCCCGCCACTCGGAACCGGCCGGCGCGCCGCGCGTCTTGAGGCCCTGGCGCTTGCCGCCCGCCTCGCCTTTCCGCGCGCCTTTCTTTTCGCCGCTCTTTTTCTCCCCGGCGCCCGGCTTGCCGTCGGATCGGCGGGCCGTCTTTTCCGGTTTCTCGGGCTTTTCCTCCGGCTTGCCACTCGCCGTCTTGGCCGCCGCGTGCTTCGCCGCCTCGGCGGCGCGCGCGGCGACGGCCTTCTCCTCGGCCTCTTTCTTCAAGCGCACCAGATTGGCGGCGCGCTGCTGCTTTTCGATGAACTCGGCTTCCTGGCGGGCGCGCAGTTCGGCGTTGCGGCGTTCTTCTTCCGCGCGCAGGCGCTGCTGTTCCTCGCCGATGATCGACGCCCGCGTCACGATTTTCTTGGCCGCCGGCCGGGCGGGGCGTTCTTTTGCCGCCGCGCCTTCCTTGTTCCGCGCGGAACGTCCGGAGCGGCCTTCCGCGGCGCCCTTCCTGACCGCCGGCGCGGGCTGAGCCGCCACCGGGCCGGCCGTGGCCGTGGCCGCAACGGGTTCCGGCACTGTTTCAGCCGGCGGGGAAGGTTCCGCGACGACGGGGGGAACGGCTTCCTCCACCGGCGCGGCGGACTGCGCCGCCACTTCCTGGACGAGCGGCCCGGCGTCCTGCGGAACGAGCGCCGGAACGAGCGTTTCGGGCGGCGTTTCCACGACCGGCGGCGGCACCGGCGCGGCTTCCTCTCTCGTGGCCAGCGCCTTGGCGCGCGCCAGCGCGGCGGGATCGCGTTCGACCAGGACGCGCTTCTTGCGCACTTCGACCTTGA
>JAISNE010000130.1 GCA_031276375.1 Accumulibacter sp. | reverse complement strand
CGTTGCCATTCCAGTATTCAAAGCGGGAAACATATTACAACATGTTTCATACATTCAAGAATGTATGTCGAAATCTGGGTATAATTATTTCCCGCTGTTCATTCCCGACACCGTTTTTTATTATGATCGAGGCGTCCATCGCCGTTCATCGCGCGTTCCGGCGTTTTGCCGTTCCGCTGGCCGGCCCCGTCCATCATTTCTGAGGAAACCCCCATCATGGTTGACAAGTATCGTGTTCCCGTTGCCGTTCTCGTTTTTGCGGTGCTGCTGACTGCCTGCGAGCGAGGTGGACAGGCGCCGGCCAGAGCCAGCGTCATGCCGTCGGTTTCCGTGGTGACCATCGAAACGCGGAAACTGACCTTGTCGACCCAGTTGCCGGGCCGCACCGCGCCTTTGCGTATCGCGGAAATCCGGCCCCAGGTCAATGGCCTGATCCAGCGCCGTTTGTTCACGGAAGGGACGGATGTCAAGGCCGGACAGGTGCTTTACGAGATCGATCCGGCGCCGTTCCAGGCGGCGCTGGACACCGCGCTGGCCGGACAAGCGCGGGCCGAGGCCAGCCAGTATTCGATCAAGGCGCGGGCCGAGCGCGCCAAGGCGCTGCTGGCCGACCGGGCCGTCAGCCAGCAGGATTACGACGACGCCGACGCCGCGTTGAAGCAGGTCGCGGCGGAAATCGCCTCGTGGAAGGCGCAGGTGCAGACGGCGCGCATCAACCTGGGCTACACCAAGGTCACGGCGCCGATCTCCGGGCGCATCGGCAAGTCCAGCGTGACCGATGGCGCGCTGGTGACGGCGTTCCAGCCGGTGGCGCTGGCGACCATCCAGCAGCTCGATCCGATCTACGTCGACGTGACGCAATCGACCAGCGATCTTCTGCGCTTGCGGCGCCGCTTCGAAAAAGGCGATCTGCAGGCCAACGGGGCGGATTTGAGCAAGGTCAAGCTGATCCTGGAAGACGGCACGCCGTATGAACAGGAAGGCACGTTGCAGTTCCGCGACGTTTCGGTGGAACCTTCCACCGGCACCGTGGTGTTGCGCATGGTGTTTCCGAATCCGCGGGGGATTTTGCTGCCGGAAATGTTCGTTCGCGCGGAGATTACCGAGGGCACCCACGAGCAGGCGATCTGCGTGCCGCAACAGAGCGTGCTGCGCAACGCCAAGGGCGACCCCTACGTGTTCGTCGCCAACGCCGGGGACAAGGTCGAGATGCGCATGTTGACGCTGGAGCGCGAAGTCGGCGATCAGTGGCTGGTCGCCGACGGCGTGAAGGCCGGCGACCGGATCATCGTCGAAGGCTTGCAGACCTTGCAGATGCTGCGTCCGGGAACGGCGGTCACGGTCAAGACCACGCCGTTTACGCCCAGCGCGCCGGCCCCGGCGGCGAAGTAAGGAGAATCAGATGCTTTCGAAATTTTTCCTGCAACGGCCGGTTTTCGCCTGGGTGATCGCCATCGCCATGATGGCGGTCGGGCTGCTGGCGATCCACGGCCTGCCGATTTCGCAGTATCCGCCGATCGCGCCGCCGTCCATTTCGATAGGCGCTTACTATCCGGGAGCGTCGGCGGAAACGGTGGAGAACACGATCACCCAGATCATCGAACAGAAGATGACCGGTCTCGACGACATGCTCTACCTGTCGGGCAACAGTTCCTCGTCCGGCTCGGCGCGCCTCGAACTCACCTTCGCGCCGGGCACCGATCCGGACGTGGCCTGGTCGAAAGTGCAGAACAAGCTGCAACTGGCGATGGCCAGCCTGCCCAGCGTGGTCCAGCAGGGCGGCGTTTCCGTCAGCAAGTCGACGCGCAACTGGCTGATAATCGTCGGCCTCATTTCCGAGGACGGCAGCATGAACGGCGACGATCTGCGGGATTACGCGCAATCGAGCCTGGAGAAGATCCTGTCGCGCGTTCCGGGCGTCGGCGAAGTCGAAGTCTGGGGTTCGGGCTACGCCATGCGCGTGTGGGTCGATCCGGACAAGCTGATCAAGTACCGGCTGACCATGGAAGACGTGATCGCGGCGCTCCGCAGCTACAACGTCGAAGCGTCGGCGGGGCAGCTCGGAGGCGCGCCGTCGATGCCGGGGCAGCGCATGAACGCCTCGATCGTCATCCAGCACCTTTTGCAGACGCCCGAACAGTTCGCCAACATTCCGCTGCGCGCCAACTCCGACGGTTCGGTCGTGCGCGTCAAGGACATCGGCCGCACCGAACTGGGCACCGAACGCTACGACATCCAGGGCCAGTTCAACGGCAAGCCGAACGCCGGGCTGGCGGTCCGCCAGGCGGCGGGCGCCAACGCGCTGGAGACGGCGGAAAACGTCAAGAACAAACTGAAGGAAATGGAGGAATTCTTCCCGCACGGGATGAAGGTCGTCTATCCCTACGACACCACGCTATTCACCAAGGTGGCGATCGAGGAAGTGTACAAGACGCTGGTCGAGGCCGTCGTGCTGGTCTTCCTGATCATGTGGCTGTTCATGGGCAACATCCGGGCCACGCTGATTCCGACCATCGCCGTGCCGGTGGTGCTGCTCGGCACCTTCGCCGTGTTCTCGCTGTTCGGCTTCTCGATCAACATGCTGACCATGTTCGCCATGGTGCTGGCCATCGGCCTGCTGGTCGACGACGCCATCGTGGTGGTGGAGAACGTCGAGCGGATCATGGCCGAGGAGGGCCTGCCGCCGCGCGAGGCGACGGCGCGCTCGATGGAGCAGATCACCCCGGCGCTGATCGGCATCGGCGTGGTGCTCGCCGCGGTGTTCATGCCGATGGCCTTCTTCGGCGGGTCCACCGGGGTCATCTACCGGCAGTTCTCGATCACCATCGCCGCGGCGATGCTGCTCTCCGTCGTCGTGGCCCTGATCCTGACCCCGGTGCTCTGCGCCTCGCTGCTGAAACCGGTGGCCAAGGGGCACGAGCCGGCGGAAGCGGCGATCTGGTTCCTGCGCCCCTTCTTCATGTGGTTCGACCGCGTGTTCTTCGGTTTCCGGGACTGGTACGTCAAGGCCGTCGGCGCGGTGCTCGCCCGCCGTCTGCGTTTCTTTTTCCTGTACCTCCTGATCGTCGCGGGAATGGGCTATCTGTTCCTGCGCATGCCCACCGCGTACCTGCCGGACGAGGACCAGGGCGTGGTGATGACGCAGATTCTGCTGCCTTCGGGATCGACGATGGAGCAGACGCTGGGCGTCGTGAACAAGGTGCTCGGCAATCTGGCCGAGCAGGAAAAGGATTCGATCGAATCCTTGATGGGTGTGGCGGGCGTCAGCTTTTCCGGCCAGGGCCAGAACATGGGCATGGCCTTCGGCAAGCTCAAGGACTGGGAAGAAAGGAAGAAGCCGGAACTGAAATCCAAGGCTGTTTCCGAACGCGCGATGGGCATGGTCTCGCAGATCAAGGAAGCGATGATCTACGTATTTCCGCCGCCGGCGGTGGTCGAACTGGGCAACGCCGCCGGTTTCGACTTCCAGTTGCAGGATCGCGGCGGCATCGGCCATCTGGAATTGATCGCGGCGCGCAATCAACTGCTCGGCATGGCGGCGCAGGATCCCCGCTTGCAGCGGGTGCGGCCGAACGGCATGGAAGACACCGCCGAATACCACATCGACGTGGATTGGGACAAGGCCGGGGCGCTGGGCGTGCCGATCGGCACCATTCACAATACCATCGCGGCGGCGTTCGGCGGTTCCTACGTCAATGACTTCGTGCAGGGCGGGCGGGTGAAAAAAGTCTACCTGCAGGCCGACGCGCCGCACCGGATGTTGCCAAGCGACCTGGAAAAACTGCAAGTGCGCAACACCCAGGGCAAGATGGTGCCGTTTACCGCCTTCGCTTCCGCGCGCTGGGTGCAAGGGTCGCCCCGGCTGGAACGCTACAACGCTTTCCCGTCGGTCAATATCCAGGGCGAACCGGCGCCCGGCTACAGTTCCGGCGAAGCCATGCGGGCGATGGAGGAACTGGCCGGCAGGCTGCCGTCGGGCATCGGCTACGACTGGACCGGACTCTCGTATCAGGAGCGCATGGCCAGTTCGCAAGCGCCGCTGCTGTACGCCTTCTCGTTCTTCGTCATCTTCCTGTGCCTCGCCGCGCTCTATGAAAGCTGGCCGATTCCGATCGCCATCCTGTTCACGCTGCCACTGGGTCTGATCGGCGGGGTGATCCTTTCCGACCTGCGCGGGATGCCCAACGACGTGTATTTCCAGATCGGCATGTTGACCACGCTCGGCCTGACGACCAAGAACGCCATCCTGATCGTCCAGTTCGCCAAGGCGCAGGTCGAGGCCGGCGTCGGTCTGATCGAGGCCACGCTCGAAGCGGCCAAGCTGCGCTTGCGGCCGATCGTCATGACCTCGCTGGCCTTCGGCTTCGGCGTGCTGCCGCTGGCGCTGGCCGACGGCGCCGGGGCGGGCGCCCAGACGGCGATCGGCACGGCGGTGCTCGGCGGCATGGTGACCTCGACGGTGCTGGTGATTTTCTTCGCGCCGCTGTTTTATGTCATGATCTACAAGCTGATGACCCGGCGCGGCGGCGGCAGGAAAGGCATCGACTTCGCGGAAGACAAGCGTTCGGGCCATGACCGGAGAAGACGCGGCGAAGAAGCGAAAGACCTGGACATGGCGGAAGGAGAAGTTCATGAATAAGCATTCGTTTCCGGCGCTGCTCGGCGTCCTGCTTGCTCTCGGCGCCTGCTCGCTGGCGCCGGAGTATCGCTCCCCCGAATCTCCGGTTCCCGATGAGTGGCCTGCCGGAGCCGCCTATGCCCAGGACGGCCCGGATTTTCCCCAGGTCGCCGAACTCGGGTGGCGGGATTTCTTTACCGACGCCGTGTTGCAAAAAATAATCCGGCAGGCGCTGGACAACAACCGCGACCTGCGGCTGGCCGCGCTCAACGTCGAGCGCGCGCAAGGCATGTACGGCATCCAGCGCGGCGATCTTTTCCCGTCGCTGAGAGGCAGCGGCGGCGGGACGCGGCAGCGCCGTTCGGGCGATCTCAGCGAACCGGGCCAGGCGCGCACGGCGACGCAGTACAGCGCCGATCTCGGTTTCGCCGCGTGGGAACTCGATTTCTTCGGACGCATCCGCAACCTTTCGCAACAGGCGCTGGAAGAGTACCTGGCGACCGAGGAAGGGCGGCGCGGCGCGCAGATCGCGCTCATCAACCAGGTGGCGCGGACCTACTTCCAGCTGGCCGCCGACCGGGAAAATCTGGCGCTGGCGCGTTCGACGCTGGACGGCCAGCAGGCGGCGTATGCCCTGATCAAAAGGCGCTTCGATGTCGGCATGGTTTCCGACCTGGATCTGAAACGGGCGCTCGTTCCGGTCGATACGGCGCGCGCCGAAGTCGCGCGCTATACGCAATTGGCCGCGCAGGACCGCAATGCGCTGGTGCTGCTCGCCGGCGCGGCGATTCCCGAGGAATGGCTGCCCGCGGGCCTGGAAACGGCCAACCTGCTGCGAGACGTGGCCGCCGGCGTGGCATCCGACGTGCTGTTGCGGCGCCCCGACGTGATGGCCGCCGAACATCGCCTCAAGGGCGCCTACGCCTCGATCGGCGCGGCGCGCGCCGCGCTGTTCCCGCGCATCACCCTGACCGGCTCGCTGGGCAGCGCCAGCACCGAATTGTCGCGCCTGTTCGCCAACGGGACGGGAACCTGGCTGTTCGCGCCGCAGTTCTCGCTGCCGATCTTCGACACCCGTCTCTGGGCGGCGCTGCGCGTCAGCGAGACCGAGCGCGAAATCGTGCTGGCGCAATACGAGAAAACGGTGCAGATGGCCTTCCGCGAAGTAGCCGACGCGCTGGCCGTGCGCGGCACCATCGACGAACAACTGGCGGCGCAGGAATCGCTGACCGCCACCGTCGCGGACACCTATCGCCTGGCCGAAAGGCGCTACAACAGCGGCATCGAAAGCTACCTCAGCGTGCTGGACGCGCAGCGTTCGCACTTCGCCGCGCAGCAGTCGCTGGTGACCTTGCGCTACGCCAAGCTGGCCGCCCAGATTCAGCTATACGCCGCCTTGGGCGGCGGAGCGGAATGAGGCGGCGGGAAAGCGGGAAACCGGGAAGCATTCTCCGCGCGAAATCCGCCGCCGGCCATGCCGAAACAAGGGATGGCCGCTTCATCGCCCGCGCCGGCGGCCATCCGGTGAGATGCCGCGGCTTCCGGCCCGGCCCCGTTTCGATTCACGCGAACAGGCGAGCGGCGCCGTTCATCCGGCGCTTCAATATCCGCCGCAAAGAAACATGGCTTGTCGTTCCTGTCCACCAATGCCTGTTCTCAGGCATCGAAATAAAGCAAAGGAGACCGTTTCATGGCGCGTACGATGGTATTTATCGATCATATGAATTTTCAGATAGCCCTCTCTTCCCTGTACAATCCCGATCCCCCTCCCAGGCT
>JAISNE010000126.1 GCA_031276375.1 Accumulibacter sp. | reverse complement strand
CTCGGCAGCCTGCTCGCCGTTCCGCCCGACTATCGGGCGTATTTTCAGTTGCTTGAGCACATGCGGCCGTCGGTCATCCTCGTTGCCGAGGAATTGTCCAGGCGCTACGTCAACAAGCCGCTTCCGCTCGGCGACGCCGAAGACGCCTTTTTCCACGAAGTCGTGCTGCTCTGGCTGAAAACGGCCAAGGCTTACGCGCATTGCGCCGAAAGCATCCCGCCGGGATCCTCCCGCGCCGAGGATCTGGCCGTCCTGCTGCACCGGCGCATCCACTTTACCGGCATGGCCATCCTCGAACATCATCGCGTGCGCCGGGAAATGCCGTGGGGACTGTGGCACGATCTGCATGGTCATTACAAAAGCGCGGAAGAGATGCGCCTGGCGACCCTGGAGATTCCGGACATCTTCGAAGAACGCGCGGACAAAACGCACTGCGCCGCCGTCTACCTCGCCTTCATCCTGTGCGACATGGCGGGCAGCTACGGCCTCTCTTGGCGCGCCCAGAAGCTGGTTCGCCGCTGGGCGAGCGCCTGGTCGCCGCTGATCGGTTTGCATCCGGTCACCGTGGGAGAAGCGCTCCCGTCGTTCGTCATCGACCTGACGCAGGACATCGCCCTGCGCCCGTCGTCGGAATGCCTGCACACCGCCCCGATCCGGCGCCTCGATACCGCGCGCCTGGCCGACCGCGTCAGCCGCGTCAGGCAACAGTTGCGCCAGCGCATCCCGCCGTCCGAGATCGGCCTTGGCGATGACTGCACGCCGCAGCAGTGCACCCAACTCCTCGGCCACCTGGCGCGCCAGTGGTCGCAGGCGCGCGCCGCGCGCAAATTCCGGCGGCACGCGACATCGGGAACCGTCCAGGTCTGCACGAGCTTCGAGGAAATGTACTATTTCGTCTCGGGCCATGAATTCCAGCCGCCGGAAGACACGCGCGGTTTCGGGCGCGGCGGTTTCGACGAGGTGTTTTCCCTGCGCTTCCAGGACGGTCCGAGGCAGCCCCGGCAAGAGGAACCCGCGGCGTCCTACGACACGGATGCCTGGGAAATGGTCGACCATTCGGCCAACGGCTTCCGCTTGATACGCAATGCCGACGGTCGAAAAATGGCGCATGGCCAGTTGCTCGCGTTGCGTCCGCGCGACAGCGAGCGTTTCCTGCTGGCCCAGGTGACCTGGCTGATGCAAGAGAACAGCGGCGGCCTGATCGCCGGTCTGCGGGCGCTGCCCGGATTGCCGCGGGCCGTTGGCGCGCGGCCGGTCGGCTCGCCGGGCGGGCCGAAAAAGAAGTATCAGCGCGCTTTCCTGATGCCCGCGCTGAACACCGGCGACTCCGAGCAATCGCTGGTGCTGCCGGCGGGATGGATCCGGCCGGGCCTGCTCATCGAAATTTCCGACGACGGCGTTTGGCGCGCCAAGCTCAAAAAAGTGCTCGATTCCGGTCCCGACTTCGAGCGCGTCAGTTTGGAAAGCCCGTCGTGACCCGGCGGCTTGAATCGGCGGCGCTCCGGGCAAAAACCGGCGCCGTCTTTTGCGCTATGATAATGCCCCGTTTTTCCACGTTGCAAAGATGAGCTTCCGCCATGGCCGGATTGCGTCCCGAAACCCCCATCCCCGTCGAGATCAAGCTGCGCCGGAAATCGCGCCTGCTCGAAATCACCTTCGACGACGATGGCCGCTTCGAACTCAGCTACGAATTCCTGCGGGTGTTCTCGCCCTCCGCCGAAGTGCGCGGCCACGGCATCGGGCAGGAAAAACTGCAGATCGGCAAGCGCGACATCGACATCCTGCGCATCGAGCCGGTCGGCAATTACGCGATCCGCCCGGTCTTTTCCGACGGTCACGAAAGCGGGCTGTATTCGTGGGACGTCCTCCACGATCTTTGCCTCCGGCGCGACGAATTGTGGCAAACCTACCTTGACCGGTTGGCGTCCGCCGGCGCGAGCCGCGATCCCGCCGAATGTCCGGGGCTTCCCCCAAAGCCCGCGCCCGGATGCGCTCGCGGCGCGGCTTAGAGCCTATCGAGACAGGCCGCCAACCATGAATACGCAAAACCAGACCCATTTTGGCTTCGAGCAGGTCGCCGAAGACGACAAGGCCCGGCGCGTCGCCGGCGTTTTCGACTCGGTCGCCCGGCGCTACGATCTGATGAACGACCTCATGTCCGGCGGTCTGCATCGGCTCTGGAAAGCCTTCGCCATCGATCGCAGCGGCGTGCGCGAGGGTTCGCGCGTGCTCGATGTCGCGGGCGGCACGGGCGACTTGTCGCTGGCCTTCGCCCGCCGCGCGGGCAAGAGCGGACAAGTCTGGCTCACCGACATCAATAGCGCGATGCTGACCTACGGGCGGGACCGCCTGGTCGACAAGGGCTGTTTTCTCCCCGTGGCGCAGTGCGACGCGGAAAGGCTGCCTTTCCCCGGCGCTTATTTCGATTGCGTATCGGTCGCCTTCGGCCTGCGCAACATGACCCGCAAGGAGCGGGCGCTGGCCGAGATGTTCCGCGTATTGCGTCCCGGCGGCCGCTTGCTGGTGCTGGAGTTTTCGCGCGTCTGGAAACCTCTCGCGCCGCTTTACGACTTCTATTCGTTCAAGGTCATTCCGCGCATCGGCCAGCTTGTCGCC
>JAISNE010000125.1 GCA_031276375.1 Accumulibacter sp. | reverse complement strand
AAACACCTTGGCCGCCTGTTTCTGGTGCTGATCGCCGTCGCGGGATTTCTCGAATTCATGCCGCTTGCCGATTTGCTGGCGGCCGCGCACGCCTTGCTCAAACCTTTCCGGCGTCTCGGCATGGATCCGGATCGCGGGATGGTGCGGCTGATGCTCACCCTGCGCTATGTGGAAAGCCTGCCCCGTCCGTCCGGCTGGCGCGCGCTGCTCGAAATTCCCGAAACCGTCGAATGCGAAACGATCGAGATCGAACATCGCGCCATGCGCTGGCTTGACGGATGCATCATCGCCGGCGCGCTGGCGGGGCTGGTCTCGTTCTGTTTCCGCTAGAGCGCGCGCCATGCGCATCGCCCTGGGCGTGGAATACGACGGCGGCGCGCTGCGCGGCTGGCAGACGCAGCCGGGCGGCGGCACGGTTCAGGACGAACTGGAGCTGGCCCTGGAGCGTATCGCCGGAGAAAAGATAAGCGTGGTTTGCGCCGGACGGACCGATGCCGGTGTGCACGCCGCCGAACAAGTCGCGCATTTCGAAACAGCGGCGGAACGTCCGCTGACGGCCTGGGTGCGCGGAGTCAACAGCTTCCTGCCGCCGGCGCTTGCCGTGCGCTGGGCGCAACCGGTGAGCGGCGCGTTCCATGCCCGCTTCTCGGCCCACGGACGCTGTTACCGCTACCTGCTGCTCAACCGTCCGCAGCGCTCCGGCGTCTGGCACGGGCGCGCCGGCTGGTATCACCATCCGCTGGACGAGGAACGCATGCGCCGGGCGGCCCGCCTGCTGCTCGGCGAGCACGATTTTTCGGCGTTCCGCGCGGCGGACTGCCAGGCCAGAACCCCGGTCAAAACGATGCGCCATGCCGAGGTCGAGCGTGTCGGCGAGATGCTGGTCTTCGATTTCGAAGCGGGCGCTTTCCTGCATCACATGGTGCGCAACATCGTCGGCAGCCTGGTGTATATCGGGCAAGGCAAGCATCCGCCGGAATGGATCGGCGAACTGTTGGCGTCGCGTGATCGGAGCCGGGCCGCGCCGACCTTCGCGGCGGCCGGCCTGTACCTGGTCGGCGTGCGTTACGACAAATGCTGGCGCCTGCCGGTGGCGAAGACCCCCTTTCCGCCGGGATACGCCCTCCCTTGAAGCATAGGTGTCGCGTTTCATGTGATCATATTCCCCGACGTAGCTGGCCGTTGTTCCGGGTGCAGGATATTCTTTCATCATTCCCACACATGTTCGGACTTTCCGGGCGGGGAAGCGGGAGGAGCGTAGCGACCCCGCTTTCCCGCCCGGAAAGCGGCCCGTCTCCCTCACCGCAGCAAACACAGGAGGCCTCCTTATGAAAATCCATCCCATGGCCCGCGCCGCTTATATTTTCTACATAAATGAAATCCGGCCGCTCATGGCGCGAATGGAGGAGGTCAACGCCTGGGCGGGCCAGCCGGTGGCGGCTTTCCGCGAGTATGACATCGCCGAAAAAAAGGACGATGGGAGGCCGGTGAAGGGGCGGGTTTCAAACCCGCCCGCGGCGACGGTCAAACCCGCCCCCGCGGCAAGGGCAAACATCGGGGAAGCAAAATTTTGAAACGGCACGGCTGGACCGTGCTGCGGCAACAGGGCGGTCACGTGCGGCTTGGCAAAGACGGCCTGCGCGTGACGGTGCCGATGCACGGCGCGAGGGATGTCAAGCCCGGAACCCTGGCGAGCATCGAGCGCCAGACCGGAATCTTGCTGAAATGAGGAGATTCGACATGGATATTCGTTACCCCGTCATCATCACACCGGAGCCGGAAGGCGGCTTCTGTGTGCAATTCGTTGACTTGCCGGAAGCCTTCACCGAGGGCGAAACGCAAGAAGAGGCGCTTGCCAACGCCGTCGAGGTGTTGACCCTGACGCTGGAAGGGCGTCTCGATGAGGGCATGGACATCCCCGTGGCAAGCGCGGTAGAGGGCGCGCACTATGTGGCGCCCGAAGTGCGCACCCAGGGTGCGTTGCTGTTGCGCGCCGCGCGCGGGGACAAGAGCCTCGCGGAACAGGCGCGGGCGCTTAACACCAGTTGGCCGCAGATCAAGCGCATGGAGGATCCTCAACACTGGCCGAACCTGAAAACGCTGGATCGGGCGGCGCGGTCCGTTGGCAAGCGCCTGGTGCTTTCCATCGAGTAGGGGCGGGTTTCAAACCCGTCTCCGCGACGGTAGCGCGTACTACCGGCACGGAACACGTTGATGTCAAGACCCGCCTGATTATAAACCGGCACCAGGGCAATCGCATTTAGGGATCAGGTTTCAGGGATCAGGGATCAGTAAAAGCGACCGTCGCTTTGCTCCGTAAGGAACAGCCCCTCTCCCGGCGCTTCGCGCCACCCTCTCCCCCCAAGGGGGCGAGGGGGAAAAAGTAACGGAACCGCCGCGCTCCGAAGGGGCGAGGGTAACGAACGCGCCGCCGCCCAAAACGAGCCTCGGCGCTTGCCTGCTCTCCCCCGCCCGGCGGGGGAGAGTGCCCCGGCAGGGGCGAGAGAGGGCG
>JAISNE010000084.1 GCA_031276375.1 Accumulibacter sp. | reverse complement strand
CTCCAGAAGCATGTCGAGGAACGGATCGTTGATCGGCCGATCGGAGCTCAGCTTGATGACCGCCCGGTCGTTCGACCGTCTCTCGAAGGTAAAGCGCAAGCCCAGCAAGGCCGTCGCGTAATCCAGCCCGGCCTGCTCGAAAGCTTCCGGCGAGGCCAGTTGCGCCTTCATGTCGGTCAGCTCCTGGCGTGTTGCCGTAACCTCGATTTCCGCGTTGAGCGGCTGACCGAGGGCCGAAAACACGACGAGCCGGCCAAGGCCGGCCGCCTGCGCCACTTGCGGCGCGCCGGCCAGGACGAGGGAAGAAGCGACCGCCAGAACGGAGGACCGCAAACCGAAATGTTCAAAAGATTGATATGTCTTATTTGCCACGGCGCCACCCTGAGCGTCGAAATTGGAAATAGTAAAATAACATCATATAGTTAGCGATGCAAGCTCAACTTACTTGTAACATAACGGCCAAATCGGAAAAAACAACAGGGAAATCCCCCCGTTTTTTTGTCCGCGCCATGTCGATCAGCGGTCGAGCAGCAGGCGCAGCATGCGCCGCAACGGCTCTGCCGCGCCCCACAGCAACTGGTCGCCGACGGTGAAAGCGCCGAGATATTCCGCCCCCATGGCCAGCTTGCGCAGGCGTCCGACCGGAACCGCGAGCGTGCCGGTCACCGCCGCCGGCGTCAGCTCGCGCTCGCTCGCCTCGCGCTCGTTGGCGACGACCTTGACCCACGGATTGGCGCCGGCGAGGATGTCGGCGATCTCGTCGAGCGGAACGTCCTTGCGCAATTTGATCGTCAGGCCCTGCGAGTGGCAGCGCATGGCGCCCACGCGCACGCAGATGCCGTCGACCGGGACGCTCCCCGGCGAGCGGAACGGCGCACGTCCGAGAATCTTGTTGGTTTCGGCGCCGCCCTTCCATTCCTCCCTGGACTGGCCGTGCTCGACCGGCGCGTCGATCCACGGAATCAGGCTGCCGGCGAGCGCCACGTCGCGGAAATTCCGGGTCGGAAAACTGGCGGAACGCATCGTTTCCGCGACCTTGCGGTCGATTTCGAGAATGGCGGAAGCGGGATCGGCGAGTTCGCCGCGCACCGCGTCGTGCAGCGCGCCCATCTGACACAGCAATTCGCGCATGTTCCGCGCGCCGCCGCCCGACGCGGCCTGGTAGGTCATCACCGAGGCCCATTCGACGAGGTCGCGCGTGAACAGCCCGCCGAGGCCCATCAGCATCAGCGACACCGTGCAGTTGCCGCCGATCCAGTTCCTGCCGCCCCTGGCCAGCGCGTCCTCGATGACGTTCAGATTGACCGGGTCGAGAACGATGACCGCGTCCTTGTCCATGCGCAAGGCCGAGGCCGCGTCGATCCAGTGTCCGCCCCATCCCGCGGCGCGCAGCTTGGGGAAAATTTCCTTGGTGTAGTCGCCGCCCTGGCTGGTGACGATGATGTCCATCCGCCGCAAGGCCTCGACGGACATGGCGTCGAGCAGCTTGCCGCCGCCCTTGCCGCCCAGCGTTGGCGCTTCGGCGCCCGCCGACGAGGCGGAAAAAAAGATAGGTTCGATGAACGCGAAATCCCCTTCCTCCACCATGCGCCGCATGAGCACGGAACCGACCATGCCGCGCCAGCCTACGAAACCCACTTTCATCATCGCCATGCACCTTCCAAAAAGAATTCATCGTCCCTCCTGGAGCGCCTCGAGGACGGCGTTTCCCATTTCCGCGGTGCCGACCTTCGTCGTCCCCGGCTCGTAAATGTCACCCGTGCGCAGCCCGCGTTTCAGCACGCTCTTCACCGCGTTCTCGATACGCCCCGCCGCGTCTTCCAGAGCGAAGGAGTAGCGCAGCATCATCGCCACCGACAGGATGGTGGCCAGCGGATTGGCCGCATCCTTGCCGGCGATGTCCGGCGCCGAGCCGTGGCAAGGCTCGTACAGCCCCTTGCCGGTCTCGTCGAGCGACGCCGACGGCAGCATGCCGATCGAGCCGGTGAGCATCGACGCTTCATCGGACAGAATATCGCCGAACATGTTGCCGGTGACGATCACGTCAAACTGCCGGGGCGCGCGCACGAGCTGCATCGCGGCGTTATCGACGAGCATGTGCGTCAGCTCGACATCGGGATAGGCGGGCGCCAGTTCGTTCATCACGTCGCGCCAGAGCTGCGTCGTTTCGAGCACGTTGATCTTGTCGACCGAGCACAGCTTGCGTTGGCGTTTGCGCGCGGCCTCGAACGCCACCTTGCCGATCCGGCGGATTTCCTCCTCGCTGTAAATCATCGTATTGACCCCGACGCGCCGCGGCAGGCCGTCGATTTCGCGCGTCTCGATACCGCGCGGCTGGCCAAAGTAGATATCGCCCGTCAGTTCGCGCACGATCAGGATGTCGAGGCCCGCCACCACTTCGGGCTTGAGCGTCGAAGCGTTCGCCAGTTCGGGATAGAGCACCGCCGGGCGCAGGTTGGCGAACAGGCCCAGCAGTTTGCGGATGCCGAGCAGGCCGCGCTCCGGACGCAATTCGCGGGGCAGGGCATCCCATTTCGGGCCGCCGACCGCGCCAAGCAGCACGGCGTCGGCCGCCAGGGCCAGCTTCCGGGTCGCCTCCGGAAACGGATCGCCCACCGCATCGACGGCACAGCCGCCGAGCAAGGCTTGTTCCGTCTCGAATTCCAGATCCAGCGATTGCAACACACGCAGCGCCTGGGCAATGATCTCGGGGCCGATGCCGTCACCCGGTAAAACACAAATCCTCACGTTGATTTTTCCTTTGAACAGACTTTGCGCTTCGTTAAGACAGCCGGCGCGCCGAACACTTCCGTAAATGCCGACGGGAAACCTGGAAATTATCTCACGAGACACAGTCCGTGTCAGCCGGCAGGGCAATCGTATTTAGGGAAAGGCTGAAAAAAATCAGGGATCAGGGATCAGGGATCAGTAAAAGCGACCGTCGCTTTGCTCCGCAAGGAACAGCCCCCTCTCCCGGCGCTTCGCGCCACCCTCTCCCCCCAAGGGGGCGAGGG
>JAISNE010000081.1 GCA_031276375.1 Accumulibacter sp. | reverse complement strand
CATCAATTTTTTCGAGCAGCCAGGGCGGTATAAGCCGTCGGATCGCACAAAAAGTTTCATGGTCATCATTGATGAACGAGGGATTAAGTTCAATAATCATGCCGTTCTCGATCAGGAAGAAATAAGAGAAACGCGGCCACCACGCATCCTGAACCTGATCCCATTTCACCTCGACGCGAGCCATGAACTTGCCTTCATGAAATAGAAATGATTGGGCAATTCCTTCCGAGTCCACACTGACCGAATTGACTGAATAGACATGACATAAAAGCCAGGCAAGGAAAACCATTAGAAGGACAATAAACATGACCGTCAATAAATCATCGCCTTGCAAGAGCGTTTTCACCATTACCCACATCAAAACTACCATCAGCCCCAAGAGGATAGAACATTCCAGACACCTCATCCATAGTGGCACGACAATTACCGAGGCGGGTCGGGGAGATTTGTTTTTCATTGCCGTTTGTCATCCTTCATAAAGGGAACAGTCTCTTTTGAAATTCCCGATTATCAACGAACATCCTTTGTTCCGGGCCGGGTTCGTTATCGTCCGCCCGCAAAAAAGTCCCACGAAGCGGGCGAGACGCCCGCGCTCCCCGGTTCAGATGACAAAAGACCGGAGACAGTCCTGTTTGCGGCGTGTAGCGCCGGCCACCGTTTTTTTCGCCCATCAGGCATCCGCCTGAAAAATCCCGTCGCGCAAGGTCAGAATCCGCCCGGCCCGCGCGGCGAGGCCCGGGTCGTGCGTGACGATGACGAAGCTCAAGCGGTGCGAGCGGTTGAGCGAGAGCATCAGTTCGAAAACGTCGCCGGCCGTTTGCCGGTCGAGGTTGCCGGTCGGTTCGTCGGCCAGCACGCAGGCCGGTTCGCTCACCAGCGCGCGGGCGATCGCCGCGCGCTGGCGCTCGCCGCCGGACAGTTCGGACGGGGTATGCTCCAGACGGTGCGCGAGGCCGACCTCGGCGAGCATCGCCGCCGCCTTGCGCTCCGCTACCGCCCTGGGGACGCGCCGGATGAACAGCGGCATGGCGACGTTTTCCAGCGCGCTGAATTCCGGCAGCAGGTGGTGGAACTGATAGACGAAGCCGAGATGCCGGTTGCGCAGTTCGCCGCGCTCGGTGTCGCCGATCGTCGCCAGGTCGCGCCCCATCAGCCGGACCGAGCCGCCGCTCAGGCTGTCCAGCCCGCCCAAGAGATGCAGCAGCGTGCTTTTCCCCGAACCGGAGGCGCCGACGATGGCCACGCGCTCTCCGGCCCGCACTTCCAGGTCGACGCCGGTCAGTACCGGTACTTCGCCGGCCGTGCCCTGCCGGTAGGTTTTCTTCAGCCCCCGGCAGGCCAGCACGATGTCCGCGATTTCACTCATAGCGCAGCGCCTCCGCGGGGTTGACGCGCGCGGCGCGCCAGCTTGGATAGAGCGTCGCCGCCAGCGACAGCGCGAAGGATACGGCGGTGATCGTGATTACGTCGTCCCATTGCAGTTCCGAGGGCAGGCTGGAGATGTAATACACTTCCTTGGAAAACAGTTGCGTGCCGAGCAGCCGCTCGATGAACGGCACCACCACGTCGATGTTGCTCGCCAGCGTCACGCCGCCGAGCACGCCGAGGCCCAGCCCGATGAAGCCGATCAGCGCGCCCTGCACGATGAATACCGTCATGATGCCGCGCGGCGAGGCGCCGAGCGTGCGCAGGATGGCGATGTCGGCCTGCTTGTCGGTGACCGCCATGACCAGCGTCGAGACGATGTTGAAGGCCGCCACGGCGATAATCAGCGAGAGAATGATGAACATCATGTTTTTCTCGATCTGCACGGCGCGGAAGAAGTTGGCGTGGCTGCGCGTCCAGTCGCTGATGTAGGCCGGAATCGTCAGGGTGTCGGCCAGTTGCCGAACGAGCCGCGGCGCGCGGAACAGATCGTCGAGCTTCAGGCGCACGCCGGAAACGCGGTCTTCCATGCGGTAGAGCTTCTGCGCGTCCTCCAGGCGGATCAGCGCCAGCGCGCTGTCGTATTCGAACATGCCGACCTCGAAGACGCCGCTCACCGTGAAGGTCTTCAGCCGCGGCGCCACGCCGGCCGGCGTCACCACGCCCTGCGGCGCGATCACCGTCACCCGGTCGCCGGTGAACACGCCGAGCACGCGCGCCAGCTCGCTGCCGAGCACGATGTTGAAAGCGCCGGGTTGCAGCGATTCGAGCGAGCCTTCCTTGAGGTGCGCGCCGAAGTCGGCGACTTTTTCCTCTTCGCGCGGAATGATCCCGCGCACGATCGCCCCGCGCACCGACGATCCGAACGACAGCATGCCCTGCGCCTGCACGTAGGGCGCCGCGCCGCGCACTTCCGCCAGCTTCGCGGCGTCGAGCGCCACGGCTTCCCAGTCGGACATTTCGCCGTCCGCGCCGCTGATCTGCACGTGCGAAACGACCGCCAGGATGCGCCCGCGCAGTTCGGTCTGAAAGCCGTTCATCACCGACAGCACGACGATCAGCGCGGTCACCCCGAGCGCGATGCCGAGCATGGAAATCAGCGAAATGAAGGAAATGAAATGATTGCGCCGCTTCGCCCGCGTGTAGCGCAGGCCGATCAGCAATTCGTAGGGAAGAGCCATTGAAAATCGTGGGGATCGGGAAGGTGATGAATGAGAGAGCTTATCCTTGCAGAATCGGAATGATATGTTCCCATCCCAATTTTCTTGCGAAATCCAATGCGCTATAACCCTCGTTTGTTTTCGCGTTCATATCGGCGCCCATTTGCAACAGCAGTTCCACGAGAGCCTTGTTTCCCGCTATTGTTTCCCGGTGCAGCCTGGTGTAGCCCAATTCGTCTTTCGAGGTCGATTCGCCTGGATTTTTTTTCATGAAATCTTCGGCGCTGTTTTTCGTATTTATACACATAGGGTGTTCGATCAAATTTTCTGGGTGTTTTTCCTGTTCATACGCCACGAGCGTTTTGTTTGGATCTCCAAAATCCAACCCCCACGCCCTATCGTGTTCCCGCCTTTCTTTTTTACTCATGCCGGCGCGCATCACTTGCACCGTGAAACCGCCATGGGCTTTCCCGTCGATGGCGAATATCCAGTCGGCGACCTTATCAAGTGGAATTTCAACGGCATCTCCCTTCTTTATGTTGCTTAAAACATCGGGATTGTTTATCAGAAAACCTTTTACGCGAATGCCGTCGAAATCGACATCGCCGATCCACATATATTCCACCAAAGGCGCGGCGGCGGGATTTTCCTGGATAAATACGACCTTCACATTGGCCATGTCAAGGACGGGTACTGTCCTGTGGCACTCCCAATAGGATTCGCGCCAGAAATACTTGAAGGTATTCTGCGCCTTCTTGAAGGCTTCAAGCATTTGCGGGGTTTCGTCCGCCAAAAAAACAGTATCTTGCGCCATTTGCTTCATTCCTTGTATCTTGTTGAAAACATTATAACCAAACGCAACCCGTTGAGATCCCGCCGCGGGTCATTCCCTGGCTTTTGCTTGTATCTCAAGACAGGCTCGGAGGCTAAAATTCATCCACATCCGTGGGTGGACACCGTCCGCTCCACACGATCGGACCTCAACGATTCCGACTCCTTCTCGCCCGACATGGTTCTCATCCCCGCGCGCAAAACTGGCGACAAACCTTATGGTACACTTTTTCCCCCGCCGCCCCTCGCCCAAGGGCCTCATGCCGCTCATCCGCCTCACCCTGCTCGTTCCCGAACTGTTCTGGCCCGACCCCGAAGACCGCGAGACGCTCGATGACCTGGCCTGCCCGGCGCTGGCCGCGCTGTTCGCGCGCGGCCGTTTTTCCAGGCGTCCGCCGCGCGCGCCGGAAACCGTTCTGGCCGAACTCTCCGGGCAGGCGGCGGACGTCTCCCTTGGCGCGCTCAGGCGGCATGGCGAAGCCGGGATTCCAGCCGATGCCGAGGCGGCGCGCTGGATCGCCGCCGACCCGGTGCATTTGCGCTTCCACCAGGACCGCCTGATCCTCGCCGACGCCAGCACGCTGACCATCTCCCCGGAAGAAGCCGCCGCCTTGGTCGACGCGCTCAACGGCTATTTCGCCGCGCTCGGCGTCTTCCATGCCGCCAGCGCCGAACGCTGGTATTTGCGCCTGGCGGCGGGCCAGGAAGAGGGCGCGGAGGGCGCGCTGGCGCGCCTCGACGCGCCGCCGCTCTCCGCCGTCGCCGGGCGCGGCGTCGAGCGCCAGTTGACGGCCCTCGCGGAAGACCGCGCGATGCTCAAGCTGCTCAACGAGATACAGACCTTCCTGCACGCTCATCCAGTCAACCGGCGGCGCGAGGATAACGGCCTGCC
>JAISNE010000078.1 GCA_031276375.1 Accumulibacter sp. | reverse complement strand
GAGGACAGAGGACAGAGGACAGAGGACAGAGGACAGTCGGTTACCGGCGCTTCGCGCCGCAAATATTACTGTCTTCAGTCTTCTGTCCTCTGTCCTCTGGGCGTCCCGCCCGCAATGCGAGCCGTAGGCTCGCCGTACCGCCGACAATTTTGGCGTATCACGATGGTTTGGCGGCAACTTGGTATCAATCCGCCACGGCACGTAAAGGCGAGAGCATTCCCGAAACAGCTTTTGGGATTTTTTACGTATCCGGTTCCGCCGCGCCGAACAGCAGGCTGAAACGCGTCACGCCGCCGGAGGAGGAAACCGCGGCGCTTCCGCCGTGCGTTTCGGCGATCGACTTGACGATGGCCAGGCCCAGACCGGAGTGCGATCCATCGCTGGCGCGCGAGGAGGCCCGGTAGAAGCGGTCGAACAGGCGCGGCAGGTATTCCGGCGGAATGGTTTCTCCGCTGTTGGTGACTTCGACCGCCACCCGTTCCGGCTCCGCGCGGTGGATCGAGACGCTGACGCGCCCGCCCGGCGGCGTGTGGCGGATGGCGTTGGACAGAAGGTTGCCGATGGCCCGCCGGATCATCAGGGGATCGCCGAGCATCGCGCCCTCGCCGCCGCTTTCGATGGCGACGCCTTTTTCGTCGGCGGCCAGGCGGTGGAATTCGACGAGATCGTCGACGAGCGGCGCGAGCCTCAAGCGCTCGCGCGTCGGCACGATCCGCCCCTCGTCGGCCTTGGCGATGAACAACATGTCGGCGACCATGCGCGAGAGCCGCTCGTATTCCTCGATACTGGAGGCGAGCGCCTCGCGGTACTCGTCGGCGCCGCGCGGACGCGACAGCGTGACCTGCGCCTGGGTCAGCAGGTTGCTGATCGGCGTGCGGAACTCGTGCGCGAGATCGGACGAAAAATCGGAAAGACGGCGGAACGATTCCTCCAAGCGGGCGAGCATGTCGTTCAGCGTCGCCGCCAGATCGGCCAGTTCCACCGGCACGGCGTCGACCGCCAGGCGCGCGTCGAGACGCCGCGCGGTGATGCGCTCGGCCTTGTGCTTCATCGCCTGCAAGGGCTTGAGGCCGCTCCGCGCCGCGAGCCAGCCCAGGAAACCCGAGAGCAGCGCGGCGACGGCGACGAAAGACCACAGCGTGACGCGAAAGCCGGCCATGTATTGCGCGTGATGCGAAATATCCGTCGCCACGCCGACCACGACCGGCGGCGCGCCGGGGATGCCGGTCGGCGCGCGCGCCGAAATGCCGCGCATCGGGACGCCGTCCGCCGTCCGCCAACGCAGCGGACGCGCGGCGTCGACCGGCGTTTGGCGGGTGAGCAAGGCGTCCGGAAAAGCGGCGCCGCGGGTGGCGAACAGCCGGCGGCCATCGGGCGCCGCCACCGCGATCGCCAACCCGTATTCTCCGTTCAGCGCGTCGTCGAGTTGTTGCGGAACGTTCGGCAGATCGTCTTCGCTCTTGACGTTCCCAAGAACGCGCCGCGCCAGTTCGAGCTTGCCGCTCAGAATCCCGATGTCCTGCTCGACGAAATGCTGTTCGACGGTGCCGCCGATCAAGGTGCCGAGTCCCAGCAGGACCGAGGTCGAAACCAGCGCGAAGAGCGCCGTCAGCCGGCGCGTGATCGAAGCGCGGCCATTTACGCGGGTTGCGCGCATTCCGGCGCCTCCAGCACGTAGCCCATGCCGCGCACGGTGCGGATCAGCTTCGGCGCGAAAGCGTCGTCGATCTTCGCGCGCAGGCGGCGCACGGCGACATCGACGACATTGGTGTCGCTGTCGAAATTCATGTCCCACACCTGCGAAGCAATCAATGAGCGCGGCAGCACCTCGCCCTGGCGCCGCAGCAGGAGTTCCAGCAGCGCGAATTCCTTGGCCGTGAGTTCGACGCGCTGGCCCGCGCGGGTCACGCGCCGGCGCGGCACGTCAAGCTCCAGGTCGGCGGCGCGCAATACATCGGCTTCCTTGGCCTTCGTCCCGCGCCGCAGCAGGCTGCGCACGCGCGCCAGCAATTCGGCGAAGGCAAAAGGCTTCACCAGGTAATCGTCGGCCCCAAGCTCCAGCCCGCGCACCCGGTCGTCGATCTCGTCGCGCGCGGAAAGAAAGAGCACCGGAAGCTCCCGGCCCGCCTGGCGAATCCCCCGCAAGACCTGCCAGCCGTCGATGCCGGGCAGCATCACGTCGAGCACGGCGAGGTCGTAATCCTCGCCGAGCGCCAGATGCAGCCCGTCCAGCCCGTCGCGCGCCAGATCGACCACGAACCCGGCCTCGCTCAAGCCCCGCCGGAGATAGTCACCGGTCTTCGCCTCGTCTTCGACAATCAGGATTTTCATGATGTCTCGATCCATGCCCGTGAGCGGGCGAGATGGGATGGAAGAAATCGCGCTTCTTCCATGCCGGATTATCTACCGGAAGGGAGGTTTTCGGGCGGTTTGTTTTATACCAAGTTGCAGTCAAACCATCGTGATACGCCAAAGATGATGGCGGTACAGCGAGCCTACGGCTCGCATTGCGGGCGGGACGCCCGCGCTCCAATTGGCTCTTTTGCGCGAAAAACTCAGGAGCGCGGGCGTCTCGCCCGCTTCGTGGGACTTACTTTTTCGCGGACGGGCGACAAGGAACCCGGCCCGGAATCACTGAAGTTCGTTGCTAATCAAGTAATGATTTGAGAAAAGAAAAGCATGCATGGAACCGATAGAATCACTTCCTCGGTGACAAAACGTTGAAGGAGTCGGGCCATGCCCGCGGAAGAAATTGTAAATCGAATGTTGAAGAATGGCCTGGGTTCGTTGCGTGAGAAACAAGCAGTCGCGGTGCGGGCGGGTGTCGTGGCGGCGCTGGAAGGCGGATTGCCTTTGAACATAGTTGCTGTCCTCCGATCCCCCCGTCAGGAATCAAAAACCGGGACAGCATGAGTAACGCAAAACCATCCGCGCCCGACGGGCCTTCCGCTTTTTCCACGCAACGGAGCGAAGCGACGGAAACCTTACTGTCCCCTGTCCTCCGCCCTCTGTCCTCCGCCCCCTCCATCGCCCGCGTCGCGCTGGCCGTGCCGCTACCGCGGCTGTTCGACTACCGGGTGCCGCCGGAGGAGACGTTGACGCCGGAGGATATCGGACGCCGGGTGCGGGTCGGTTTCGGGACGCGCTCGCGCATCGGCATCATCGTCGGTCTGGCCGATTCCTCCGAACTGCCCGCCGAACAATTGAGGCCGCTGGAAGCCGTGCTGCGCGACCTGCCCGCGCTGCCGGCGGACTGGTTCCGCCTGACCGAATTCTGCGCGTCGTACT
>JAISNE010000443.1 GCA_031276375.1 Accumulibacter sp. | reverse complement strand
CTCCAGCACAAATAAATGACCTTCCTGTTCCAAATCACCTGTCGAACCCGGCGCAAGGAAATCTCCGTCATCACCCTGGCTTGCCGGGCCCTCTGCTATCGTTTGCGTTGGCTTTCCCTTTCCTCTCTTAGATGCTCTTCTCTGTTTGCCATGGCAGACTCTCAAGCCTTTCCTCTTTTCATGAATTCGAGGGGAAACATCAGGGACAGAGTCCTTGTTACAGAGAGTCCCAGAAAGGATTGCACAAAGGCAGGCGAGTTGATCGAAGGGATTGATGCGCAATGCCTGTTGGTGGATCGCGGTTACGACACGAACGAAATCGTCGGGAAAGCGGAAGGAACGGGAATGCGGGTCGCCATTCCGCCGAAAAGAACTGGAAAGTGCTGCGCTCATATGACAAGCATCTGTATCGACATCAACATTTGGTGGGAAATGGTATTTTACATTCTGTCGTCGTGTTTTCCTCGTAGAAACCAACTCCGGTTTGAAACATCGCCAGCAAGAAAGGCGCGGCAATTGAACCACCCTTTTGTTTCCCTTCTCTCCTTGGGGAAGAAGGTGCCGAAGGCGGATGAGAGGCGGCGGCGCAGTTTGTCAAACGCTCATGGTCATGGAATCGCCGGCCCTCTCCCGCAAGCAGGTGAAGGTATCTGCACACCTCCCGGCTTTCTTTTTCGCCACGTGGTTTTGCGTCAGTCAAAAGCGCGCTTTTTCCGTTTGCAATCGGTGTCGTGTCGTCGTCTCCACGCAATGATATTGCCTGTACTCCATGATTCAGATGATATCAAGTGGAGTTGCCATGGCGATCGATCCGCGCCGGAAATTCCGGACGGTCAGGGAGGCGCGCCGGCGTCCGAGGCGTGCCGTTGCAGCCAGGTCTGGACCAGGGATTGCTCGTCCTCGCTCAGGGGAGTGGAGTCCACCATGGCCTTGAAGCGGCCCAGCCACTGGTTGGCGTCGTATTCGTTCACGCGAGGCGCGGCGTGGCAGATGGCGCAATTGACCGAGTAGAGCGCCGAGGCGAATCCCCACAGCGCGGTGTCGCCGGCGGTCAGCTTCGCCGCCGGCAGCCAGACTTCCAGCGTCCTCTCGCTCCAGCGCTGGCCGGTCGCCACCAGGGTGACTTCGCGGCCGGTGGCGGTCGGAGTCCCGCGCGCGCCGGCGTTCAGCCTGGCCGCCAGGATGCGCTTGCCAGCTTCGGCGTACAGCACGCTGTCTTCGCCCTCCTGGCGCCAGCCCTTGAGGCGGACATGCGCGAGATCGCCCTGGCGGCCCAGGTAGTCGACGCCGATCCCGGCCATCATCCGGCCGCCTTCGGTCTGGCCATCGGCGGCCAGGAAATAGGCGCTGGTGGTCGGCAGGTACACTTTGGCGGTCTTTTCCGGGATGACGCCGAGCGTTTTTTCCAGATCCGCCCGCGCGGCCTTGACGATGACACCCATGTCCGGCATGGCGTGGGCCAGGCCCTTGTGGCACGAGATGCAGGTGTCGCCCCTGGCGGCCGCCCTGGAATGCAGGAGATTGGCGTTATCCGTCTGCGCCGCCGCGTCCATCGCGTCGAAGGCGTGGCAAGCGCGGCATTCGCGGGAATCGCTCGATTCCATCTTCGCCCACACCCGTTGCGCCAGATCGAGCCGCCGGGCTTCGTATTTTTCCGCGGTGTCGATGGAGCCGGTCAGTTCGCCCCAGAGATCCCGCGTCGCCACGGCCTTGGCCCACAGATTGGGAACGAACTGCCGCGGCACGTGGCAATCCGGGCATTCCGCCCGCATCCCCGAGGGATTCCGGTAGTGCATCGAACGCCGGTATTCCTCGGCGGGGATGTCCATCGAATGGCACGACACGCAAAAGGCGGTGGCATCCACCACGTCGACGATCAGGTGATGCGCGGCAACGCCCGCCAGCGCCGCCATTCCTCCCGCGAGGATGGCCGCCCAAACGCCTTTCCCGCGCCAATAACATCGTTTCGTCATGGCATGAGCTTACTGGAATTTCGTCAGCTTGAAACCTTTTATCGATCGCTCAAAAAACAAGAAGTCAGAGCTGGAATTATCACGCCGGATCGTCGGCCAGGATGCGCTCCTCGAAACCCCGCCAGGCCTTCGTGGGCATCCGGCCTGGGCCGCTCCCGTAGCCGGCGGGCGCGCAATCCGCCCTTCGACGCTCGCTCGTCTTCACGCTGTCGCGGCCTGGCTTTTTTGCCGAACGGCGCCAAACGCCTGATATCAAGTTGCGCTCAATAGGCTGTTGCTACGCAAGTCTGACATATCGGGATTTCGGTCATTTTTGTATAAGTCCCACGAAGCGGGCGAGACGCCCGCGCTCCCGGATTTTGGCGAGAGAGAGTGGAGCGCGGGCGTCCCGCCCGCAATACGGATCCTGGGTTTCGTGCACCGCCGTCATTTTTGGCGTATCACGATGGTTTGGCTGCAACTTGGCGTCATTGCCCGGCGCTCAAGCGGTCAGTTTCACGCGCTCGATTTTCAGTTTGCCGAGATCGCCCTGTCCGATTCCCGCGGCGGCGGCGATGCGCACGTGATCGATGCCGTCGGCGGCGTGGCCGAGCAGCCGCGACGCGGCGGCGTCGATCGCCACGATGTCGGTGGAAACGAGGAGCTGCCGGACGTTTTGGTCCAGGTCGGCGTCGCTTCTGCCGCGCGGACCGTTGCGCGTCATCGGGCTGAAGGCGTCGAGGATGTTCAGGTCGGGTTTCTTGACGGTGAGGATGTCCGCGATGCACTGGTGGAGATTATTGCGATGGTAGGCGCCGCGGTCCCAGATCATGCCCATGAGGTTTTTCATGCACGCGGTCATGGTGGCGCCGCCGTGGTGTTTGAGGACGGGGGCGTTGATGAAAACATCGCTGTCGAGAATGGCGGTGTGGATTTTCACCTTTTTGAGCGCGACGCCCCTGGCGATGGCGACCTCGCGATAATACGACTCGTCGTGGCCGGGGAGCACGCGCGCGCCGGCTTTCCGGGCGGCGCTCTCGATGCCGCTGGTTTCGTAGGCGCGCTCCCAGGCGTCGCAGGTGTGGTCGAAGACAACGACTTCGCTCGCGCCGGCTCCGAGGCAGAGTCCGATGAGACGGGCAACGACGTCGGGATGGGTGTTGGCGCAGCGTTCCGGGGGAACGTCCCAGCCCATGTTGGGTTTGATGACGACTTTTTGCCCCTTTTTCACAAACGCGCCGATGCCGCCGTAGGCTTGCAGGGCGCGGTCCAGCATGGCGGCGCGGTTTTCGCCTTTCACGGTGATGAGGTCGGGCGCGCCATTTTCGGCGGTCGCGGCGGCGGCGAGGCTGAGCGAGGGGAGCGTCACGGCCGCCGCGCCAGCGGCCAGCGTGGTCTTGATGAATTCGCGGCGAGGGTTCATGGCGATGCGTGATATGTGGTCAAAGGTCGAAAGATTATAACCGGTGGCAAAAAGACGGGCGGATGTGTTTTCATCCTGCCCAGAGCTATCACATACGCAGATGTCGTAAACAACAGTGCCAAAAAATCGTTTACATTCAGGCAGTTATGACAAGTCATTGTAAACCCTGCCAAAATCAGGTCTACTCTCGATTTTTGCCAGGAGACGGACATGCCCCCAATCCCCCTGATAGATCGGGAAGAGCGTCGTGTAGGGAAAGAGTGTAA
>JAISNE010000403.1 GCA_031276375.1 Accumulibacter sp. | reverse complement strand
CCAGATAGTCTGCCAGCCTCGCTCCGGCTGACAACTTCGCCTTGACTCGTCCCATGCCTGGTCCTCCTTGGTCACAGGGGGCCTATTTTACTGCTAATCTATATAGCTAAACAGTATTGTCCCTAAATGCGATTGCCCTGGCGTCCAAAGGGTTCCTGGGCCAAACGGAATGACTGCCGGCTATAATCCGCTTTTGATCTGTACGACGAATGGTGATGGCTGCGCAGTATAAATCCACGCCCCGGCCTGCCCGTGACACGGCTCCGCCGAGCCAGCTTCCGGAGAAGATCGGCTTCATCCTCCAGGAGTCGCGCTGGTTGGCGTTGGTTGCGCTGGCGGCTTTCCTGGGTTTGGCGTTGTGGGGATTCGATCGCGCCGACCCAAGCTGGTCGCACAAGGTTTCCGCAACGGTCCTGCACAATCCCGCCGGACGCGGCGGCGCCTGGCTGGCCGACGTGTTGCTGTACGTCTTCGGCTTTTCGGCGTGGTGGTGGGTGGTCCTGCTGCTGGCCATGGTCTGGTGGGGCTACCGCCGGCTCGATGGCTTGCGTCCGGGCGACCGCCGGCCGCTGTACATTGCCCTGAGCGGCTTCGTGTTGCTGATCCTCGCCAGCAGCGCCCTGGAAGCTTTGCGTTTCTACTCGCACAAAGCCCAGTTGCCGCTGGGGCCGGGCGGAATGCTGGGGCGGGAACTGGGCAGGCTGTCGGTCGGCTATCTGGGATACACGGGCGCGACGCTGGCGCTGATTGCCGCGTGGGTGCTCGGCTGGAGCCTTTTTTCCGGCATATCCTGGCTGTCCGCCGTCGAACATTTGGGCGCCTTGCTGGAAAGACTGTTCCTGGGGACGCGCCGCCTGATCGAGCGCTGGCAGGACTGGCGGATCGGCCGCGAGGTGGCGCGCGAGCGCGAAACGGTGGTCGAGGACGAGAAACGCCGCGAGACGCCGCGCGAACCGATCTACATCGAAGCGCCGCCGCCCGAGGCGCCGGTGCCGCCCAAGGTGGAGAGGCGCATCGAGCGCGAGCGGCAAACGCCGCTGTTTCCCGAGGCCGTCGCCGGCGGGCTGCTGCCGCCCTTGCATCTCCTGGAACCGGCCGCGGCGGCGACCGAGGTGGTCGATGCCGAAACGCTGGAATTCACCTCGCGCCTGATCGAGCGCAAGCTGGCGGATTTCGGCGTGCAGGCGAAGGTGCTGGCGGCCTATCCCGGCCCGGTGATCACGCGCTACGAAATCGAGCCGGCGGTTGGCGTGAAAGGCTCGCAAATCGTCAATCTGGCCAAGGACGTGGCGCGCTCGCTGTCGCTGGCGTCGATCCGCGTCGTCGAGACGGTGCCGGGCAAATCGTGCATGGCGCTGGAATTGCCCAACACCAAGCGCCAGACGGTGCGGCTGTCGGAAATCATTTCCAGCCAGGCGTATAACGCCATGTCCTCGCCGTTGGCGATGACCCTCGGCAAGGACATCGGCGGCCAGCCGGTGGTCGTCGACCTGGCCAAAATGCCGCACCTCCTGGTCGCGGGGACGACCGGCTCGGGCAAGTCGGTGGGCATCAACGCGATGATCCTGTCGCTCCTCTACAAGTCGGAGCCGGACAAGGTGCGCCTGATCCTGGTCGATCCGAAGATGCTGGAATTATCGATCTACGAAGGCATTCCGCACCTCCTCGCGCCCGTCGTGGTCGACATGAAGCAGGCGGCCAACGCGCTCAACTGGAGCGTCGGCGAAATGGAACGCCGCTACAAGCTGATGTCGGCGATGGGCGTGCGCAACATCGCCGGCCTCAACCACCGCATCAAGGAAGCCGAAAAACTCGGCAACCCGCTGTCCAATCCGCTCTCGCTCACGCCGGAATCCCCCGAGCCGCTGACCGTCATGCCGTACATCGTGGTGATCATCGACGAGCTGGCCGACCTGATGATGATCGCCGGCAAGAAAGTCGAGCAACTCATCGCGCGGCTGGCGCAGAAAGCGCGCGCGGCCGGCGTCCACTTGATCCTGGCGACGCAGCGCCCGTCGGTCGACGTGATCACCGGCCTGATCAAGGCCAACATTCCGACGCGCATCTCCTTCCAGGTCTCGTCCAAGATCGACTCGCGCACGATTCTCGACCAGATGGGCGCCGAGGCGCTGCTCGGCCAGGGCGACATGCTCTACCTCGCGCCGGGCACCGGCTACCCGACGCGCGTGCACGGCGCCTTCGTCGCCGACGACGAAGTGCATCGCGTCGTCGACTACCTCAAGAGCGCGGGCGCGCCGGACTACATCGAAGGCGTATTGAGCGGCGGCGATATCGACGGCGACGAAGACAACGGCGACGGCGAGAACGGCGGCGACGCCGAATCCGATCCGCTGTACGATCAGGCGGTGGACATCGTGCTGAAAAACAAACGGGCCTCGATTTCGCTGGTGCAGCGCCACCTGCGCATCGGCTACAACCGTTCGTCGCGGCTCATCGAAGCGATGGAAAAAGCCGGACTGGTGTCGGCGATGGATGGTCGCGGCGGACGCGAGGTGCTGGGGCGAAAGAACGAGGAATAAGCCGGGGAACAGGCTTGGAGCACTTTCCGTTTGAATGATTACGGAATTCATGCCAGGTTGCGCTCAACAGGCCGTTGATACTCAAGTCCGACGTGTCGGGATTCCGGTCCATTTTCAAGTCCATCAATCGGGGTGACACGGGTTCCGGTTTTTCTCTGGCGAAACGGGATGGACGGCGACAACATCCAGGCCATCGTCGCCGGACAATCGCCCAGGAAGCCCCGAAGTTGGCGAGTCGGCGATGGAATGCTGCAAAAGTGGCGGGAGCTTCCAGCTCCCGAGGGGAGCCGAAGGCTCCCCTACTTTTCGGGCGCGGTGGCCGTGAGGAACTCCTCGATGCCTGGCCGGAGGAGATCACCGAGAGCCAGATTGCGTACTACAGATGCGGACAGATCAAAAGTTCTTAACAAAGCTCTTAACAAACCCCTAGTCAACTGCCTAAAAATAAGTCACAATCCAGCCCGGCGATATCCACGTTTCTTCCCGTGCTTCTCCTTCTCACCCTTTTTATGAAGGACACATCATGCGATCTTCGAACTTTTCTCTTCGTAAGATATTTCTGAGCGTCCGGGCGGCGCTTGGCTCCTCCATGCCGCGGCGCGGGGCCGCAAGGTCGGGGGGGGGGGGGGATGTTGGCGCTTGCTTGGCCCTCGCGGCGCTCGCGCTCTCCATGCCGGTCATGGCGGCGAGTTTTACCATTGACAGTACCGGCAGCAACGTGACGAATAACACCGCTTGCCTGAAAAACAGCACCCTCACCACTGATTGCTCTTCCGGTCCCACCCAAGACCCATTGAACCCAGACGGCGAAACAACGAAAGCCATCATTCCGGGCGGTGTCCCTCCCTCCGCTTCCTACAACAAAGTGACCATTACTGGCTGGACGGGGAGTAGTCCAATTCCATCGACAGGCTACAGCGTCGCGGGCGGGTACTACCCTAGCGCCTTTGTTACCCGCAACACAGTCAAGATCGACGGAGCATCCGACATTACCGGCAACGTCTACGGCGGGTACGGCGCCGATGCTGACGTTAACGAAGTCACGATCGACAGTTCCACCATTACCGGCTACATCTACGGCGGGTATGGCAACAACAACGGCTTTACTGCAAGCAACACAGTCACGATCAGCAAAACATCCGTCACCGGCAATGTCTACGGCGGGTACAGCGTCCCTGGCGATGCTACGGGCAACACAGTCACGATCGGCGAAGCATCCTGCATTAAAGGCAATGTCTACGGCGGAGACGGCTCCAACAGCACGAAAGATTTCTTCACCGGCAACAAGCTGGTGAAAAATGGCGCGGACTCCATAATCGCAGGCACGGCAAGTAACTTTCAGAAGCTCGAATTCAACTACGGCGACAGCGGCAAGGCCAACATCCACGAGCTGAACACCACGGAGACCGAGGGCCGCGTCGTCGAGATCAATGTCAAAAACCACAACGTGACTTTCGATGGCAACATCACGGGCCGCGGCGGACTGAACAAAACCGGCGATGGCACGCTCACGCTCACCGCCGCCAACATCTACGAAGGCGGCACGACCATCACCGGCGGGCTGATCGAGTTTGACCGCCCCGAAAACTTCGGCGGAACAGACA
>JAISNE010000360.1 GCA_031276375.1 Accumulibacter sp. | reverse complement strand
TTCAATTCCGGGATCTCCGCTTCCGAGGAGCTTGCCCGTTTCTGTTTCCTGTGGCTGATTTTCGTCGGCTCCGTCGTGGTCATGCGGGAACGCGGCCACCTGGGCGTCGATTCGCTGATCGCGCGGCTGCCGCGCGCCGGGAAAATCGCCTGCACCCTGCTCAGCAACGCGCTGATGCTCTGGGTCTGCTACCTCTTTTTCCTCGGCAGTTGGCGCCAGACCGATGTCGGATGGGGGACGCTCATGCCGGCCACGGGCATTCCGATGGCGTTCCACTACGCGACCGGCCTGGTCATGAGCGTCGGCGTCGGCCTCATCGTTTTTTTCAATACCTGGAAGATTCTGAGCGGACGGGCGACGGACGCCGATCTGGTGCAGACCGTCGAGTCCGAGGACGCCGGCGGCCATCCGGACGATGAAGCGCTCACTTCTCCGGACGCGCGCGCCGAGACCGGCCCGCGTGACGACAAAAACTGACCGGGAGATATCGCCATGGTAGTCGCCATATTTCTCGCCTCGCTGCTCGGCGCGATGGCGCTGGGCATGCCGATCGCCTTTGCCCTGATGGTCTGCGGCGTGGCGCTGATGTCGTACATGGACATGTTCGACGCCCAGTTGATCGCGCAGAACACCATCGACGGCGCCGACAATTTCGTCCTGATGGCCGTGCCTTTCTTCATGCTGGCCGGCGAGTTCATGAACGCCGGGGGCCTGTCGCGGCGCATCGTCAACCTGGCCATGGCGCTGGTCGGGCACATCCGCGGCGGGCTTGGCTACGTCGCGGTGTTCGCCGCGATCATCATGGCCAGCCTGTCCGGATCGGCGGCGGCCGACACGGCGGCCATCGGCGTGCTGCTCATCCCGATGATGCGCAACGCCGGATACAGCCTGCCGCGTTCCGCCGGACTGATCGCCTCCGCCGGCATCATCGCGCCGGTCATCCCGCCGAGCATCGCCTTCGTCATGTTTGGCGTCATTGCCCAGGTGTCGATCACCAAGCTGTTCATGGCCGGCATCGTTCCCGGCGTGATGATGGGCATCAGCATCCTGCTCGCCTGGGCGTGGGTGATCCGCAAGGACGATCTGAAAGCCAGCCCGCGCAAGAGCCTCGCCGAGGTCCGGCACGCCCTGGTCGACGGCGCCTGGGCGCTGGTCATGCCGCTGATCATCATCGTCGGCCTGAAGATGGGCGTGTTCACGCCGACCGAGGCGGCCGTCGTCGCCGCGGTTTACGCCCTGTTCGTCGGCATGGTGATCTACAAGGAAATCAAGTTCGGCGACCTCTACGGCATTTTGCTCAACGCCGGCAAGATCACCGCCGTGGTCATGCTGCTGGCCGGCGCGGCGATGGTTTCGTCGTGGCTGATTACCGTGGCCGATCTGCCCGGACAACTGGCCGAGATGCTCAAACCGTTCATGGACAGTCCGCGGCTGCTGATGGTGGTGATCATGATCGTGATCGTCGTCGTCGGGACGGCGATGGACATGACGCCGACCATCCTGATCCTGACGCCGGTGCTGATTCCGGTAATCAAGCAGGCGGGGATCGATCCGATCTATTTTGGCGTCATCTTCGTCATCAACAATGCCATCGGCTTGATTACTCCGCCGGTCGGAACCACGTTGAACGTCATTTGCGGCGTGGCCAAGGTCAAGATGGACGAAGTCATCGTCGGCGTCATGCCGTTCATGATCGCCGAATTGGCGGTGCTGGCGCTGCTGACCGTGTTTCCCGGACTGGTCCTGGTGCCGCTGAAGTGGTTTTTCTGAGCAAATTCCGCGCGCGCCGGCGTGGGCGGGGGGATCAGGTGTCAGGTGTCAGGTGTCAGGGATCAGGTTTCGTTTCGCGCGCGCCGGCGCGGGCAGGAAAAGCGCGACCGTGAGCGCATGAGATTCGTCACCCATGTCGTCGCCGTCGAGGAGGACGAGCTGGCCGCCGTCGCCGGCTCCGCCTCGCCTCTGGACACCTGGAGCGGCATCGAGTCCCCCGGTCTGGATACCGTCAAGCTGGCGACGCTGCACGCGCTTTTGACCGGCGATTCCCTGCAGGCGGCGCTCGACCTCTACGAGCCGGCGCTGGTGTCCGGCGGCGACGATGAATTCCTCGTGTTGCGCTTCGCCTCCGAAATGCTGGAGGAACTGGCGCTGCTCGACGAGGAATCGATGGAAACCGTGGCCGGCGAGCTGGCCGCGACCGGGATATACGAGGAGGAGAACGCCGACGCGGACGAGCTTCTGTTTTTTCTCACTTCGCTCGCCGAACTGGCGCAACTCGCCGATTCGCAGGGGCAGGTGTTGCTGGCGCGGATCGAGCTGATCCTGGAATGAGAACACGGCGGCGCTCCCGACACGGCGCCGCCTTCTCCGCGCCGGTCAGCGGCGGGTGACCAGGGCGCGGATTTCCGCCAGTTTGGCCTTGATGACAGCGGCGTTGTCCCGGCCGATGCGGATCATGATCTTCTGGCCCGCCGAACGACGTTCGAGGTCGGGATCGGCGTACTCGAAAAGGACCCTGGGCTGCGTCAGCAGGATCGGCGCCTTTGGTTCGGGAGCGGCCAGCAGGTCATCGATGGCCACCACCAGACGGTCGTTGAAGTTGGCCCTGGGGTAGCCGATCTCCTGGTAGGCGCGCTGGAACAGCGGATAGAAATAGCGGTAGGTCTCCACCAGTTTCGCGCTGTCGATCGTCCTGGCGGTGGCCATGAAGGCGGCATA
>JAISNE010000356.1 GCA_031276375.1 Accumulibacter sp. | reverse complement strand
GGCGGCTTTGACTTTGGGGAGCAAAGATAATATCATGCGCGCCTTATGTCGCAGCGGGTCATCATTGACAGCCTGGTTTTTGCGCGGGAAGGCGGTTCGCTGCAAGGCCGGCTGCCGGTGGCCGGTCTGACGCGGGTGCTCGACATGCTGACCGAAGCGGCCGGCGATCTCGCTTACCGCCTGAGCGGGCGGCTGGGGCCGCTCGGCAGGCCGCAACTGGTCCTGGAAGTCGATGGTGTGTTGTCCGTGTGTTGCCAGCGCTGCCTCGAAGGAATCGGCTATCCGGTCAGGATTCGCAGCCTGCTGGAACTGGTCGAGGATGAAGAGGCATTGACGCGGGAGGAAATGGAGGACGATTCGAAGGATTTCCTCCCGGCGCGAAAAGAGCTCGATGTCCTGGCGTTGATCGAGGATGAGATCATTCTCGATCTTCCCGTGGCGCCGCGTCACGAAAATTGTGTGTTGCCCAACGCGGGCGCTCGCTCGGAGGAGCTTTCCCCTTTCGCCGTGCTGAAGGGCAGGGTGCGGTGATTTTGAAAATGGAGTAGGAATTATGGCCGTTCAACAGAACAAGCAATCCCCGTCCAAGCGCGGCATGCGCCGTTCCCATGATTTTCTGGGCAATCCGCCGCTGGCCATCGAGCCGACGACCGGCGAGGTGCACCTGCGCCACCATGTCAGCCCCACGGGCTACTATCGTGGCAAAAAGGTGGGCAAGGGTTCCGCCGAGTAAGACCCTGGATCCGGGCAGGTTGAATCCCGCGGGTGGGAGCCTGCCCTTTCTTTTGTCTTCATTGGATGACTGTCACTGTCGCCATCGACTGCATGGGCGGGGATCATGGTCCCGAGGTCACCGTGCGGGCGGCGCTGGATTTCGTGCGCAAGCACGAGGATGTTTGCGCCATTCTGGTGGGCATCGAGGAAAAAATCCGTCCGTTCCTCGGAAACGCGGTCGGGCCGCGCCTGGTGATCCGGCACGCCAGCGAGGTGGTGGCCATGGATGAGTCGCCGGCGCTCGCCATTCGCGCCAAGAAGAATTCTTCCATGCGCGTGGCGCTCGATCTGGTGAAGAACGGCGAGGCCGACGCTTGCGTGTCGGCCGGCAACACCGGCGCGCTGATGGCCATTTCGCGCTTCGTGCTCAAAATGCTGCCGGGAATCGACCGGCCGGCGATCTGCGCCGCCCTGCCGACCGTTTCCGGCCATGTCCATGTCCTGGATCTCGGCGCCAACGTGGATTGCTCTCCGGAGCATCTGTTGCAGTTCGCCATCATGGGCGCTTCGCTGGTCGGCGCGATCGAACACCGGGAGCGTCCGACCGTGGGCATCCTCAACATCGGCGAGGAAGACATCAAGGGGAACGACGTGGTCAAGCGCGCCGTGGAATTATTGAAGGATTCGGAGCTCAATTTCGTGGGGAACGTGGAAGGCGACGGCTTGTACAAGGGCGAGGCCGACGTGGTCGTCTGCGACGGCTTCGTCGGTAACGTGGCGCTCAAGGTTTCCGAGGGACTGGCGCAAATGCTGGCGGTTTTCCTGCGCCGGGAGTTTGGCCGCAACCTGCTGACCCGGCTCGCCGCGCTGATCGCCTTGCCCGCCATCAGGCATTTCAAGCATCGCGTCGATCATCGCCGCTACAACGGCGCCAGTCTGCTGGGGCTGCGCGGCATCGTGGTCAAGAGCCACGGCTCCGCCGATGTCTTTTCCTTCGGCAATGCCCTCGATCGCGCGGCGAACGCTGTCCGGAGCGGCGTCCTGGAACGCATTTCCCTGCGCGTGACCCGGCAGGCGGGGCCGCGGGCGATTCAGGAGAATGTGTAACATGTACGCCCGTATCGCGGGGGTCGGCGCTTATTTGCCGGGATCGCCCGTCAGCAACGACGAACTCGCCCGGCGCGGCATCGCCACGACCGACGAGTGGATCGTTTCCCGCACCGGAATCCGTGCGCGCCATCTTGCCGAAGACGCCTGCGCGACGTCCGATCTCGCTTTCGAAGCCAGCCGCCGCGCTCTCGAATCCGCGGGAATGGCGGCTTCCGGACTCGATCTGATCATCGTGGCCACGACGACGCCGGATTTCATTTTCCCGAGCACGGCGTGTCTGTTGCAGGAGAAGCTCGGCAATACCGGCGCCATGGCTTTCGACATGCAGGCGGTGTGCGGCGGTTTCGTGTACGCGCTCTGCGTCGCCGAGAAGTTCATCCGCTCCGGCAGCCACAAGGCGGCGCTGGTCGTCGGGGCGGAAGTCGTCTCGCGCATTCTGGACTGGCGGGACCGCGCCACCTGCGTGCTGTTCGGCGATGGCGCGGGCGCCGTCGTCCTCGCGGCTTCCGACGCGCCTGGAATAATCGCCACGGTGGCGCGCGCCGACGGTTCGCAGCATGGCATTCTTTCGGTCGCGGGGCAGGTTCGCGGCGGGCGGGTCCGCGGCGATCCGTTCTTGCGCATGGACGGTCAGGCCGTTTTCAAATTCGCCGTGCGCGTCTTGTCCGAAATCGCCCACGAATGTTGCGCCCGCGCGGGGATTCCGCCATCCGGAATCGATTGGCTGATCCCGCACCAGGCCAACATCCGCATCATCGAATCGACGGTCAAAAAGCTCAAGCTGCCGATGGACAAGGCGGTGGTGACGGTGGATCGTCATGGCAACACGTCGGCGGCTTCGATTCCGCTGGCGCTGGACGCGGCGGCGCGCGATGGACGCATCCAGCGCGGGCACAAGGTCATGCTCGCGGGCGTGGGCGCGGGGATTACCTGGGGCGCCGTGCTGCTCCAGTTCTAGAAGGAGGGAATATGGCTTTCGCATTCGTGTTTCCGGGACAAGGCTCCCAGTCGATCGGGATGATGAACGCGTACGGCGACGCGGAGGTGGTGTTGGCCACCTTCATCGAGGCATCCGAGGCGCTGAACCAGGATCTGTGGCAGATCATCGCCGAGGGGCCGGCGGAACTCCTTTCCCGGACCGTCAATACCCAGCCGTTGATGTTGACCGCGGCCATCGCCGCCTATCGCTTGTGGCTGGAGAAGGGCGGGCGGCCGCCCGCGGTGGTGGCCGGGCATAGCCTGGGCGAATATTCGGCGCTGGTCGCCGCCGGGGTCCTCGATTTCAAGGACGCCGTCCCGCTGGTGCGCCTGCGCGCGACTGCCATGCAGGAAGCCGTTCCGGTCGGGGCCGGGGCGATGGCGGCGATTCTCAACCTGGACGACGACAAGATTCGCGAGGCCTGCGCCGAAGCCGCCGCCGAGGTCGGCGAAGGGCAGGTCGTCGAACCCGTCAATTTCAACGGCCCCGGACAGACCGTCATTGCCGGCAACAGAGCCGCCGTCGAGCGCGCCTGCGAGGGCTGCAAATCGCGGGGCGCGAAGCGCGCCGTGCTGCTGCCGGTCTCCGCGCCTTTTCATTCCTCGCTGATCCGCCCCGCGGCGGACAGGCTGGCCGCGCGATTGGCCGAGCTCGATTTCAAGCCGCCGGCGATCCCGCTGGTCAACAACGTCGATGTCGCGGTCGAGACCGATCCCGCGAGGATCAAGGACGCGCTGGTGCGTCAGACATATTCGCCCGTGCGCTGGGTCGAAACCGTGCGGAAGATCGCCGGCATGGGCATCACCCGCATCGCGGAATGCGGTCCCGGCAAGGTTCTCGCGGGCCTCGTCAAGCGCTGTTCCGACGGAGTCGACGGCATCGCCCTGTGCGACACCGCTTCCATCGAAGCCAACCTCAACCTGGAGTAGCTCATGTATCTGAAAGATAAAGTCGCGCTCGTCACCGGGGCCGCGCAAGGCATCGGCGCGGCGATCGTCCGCGAACTCGGCCGCCACGGCGCGACGGTCGTCGGCACCGACATCAACGAAAAGAACGCGCAACGCATCGACGCGGCCCTGGCCGAGGCGGGAATTCCGGGGCGCGGCCTGGTCATGGACGTGCGCGATCCGGCCCAGATCGAAGCGGGAATCGCGCTGGTCGAGAAGGAGCACGGCGGAATTTACGCGCTGGTCAACAACGCGGGAATCACCCGCGACAACCTGGCGATGCGCATGAAGGACGAGGAATGGGACGCGGTGATCGACACCAACCTCAAGGCGGTCTTCCGCCTGTGCCGCGCGGTGGTGCGCGGAATGATGAGGGCGCGCGAGGGACGCATCATCGGCATCGCCTCGGTGGTCGGGTATGCCGGCAACGCCGGGCAGGTCAACTACTGCGCCTCGAAGGCGGGCGTGGCCGGCATGTCGCGCGCGCTGGCGCGCGAGCGGGGCAGCCGGAACATCACGGTCCAGGGCGTGGCGCCCGGCTTCATCGATACCGACATGACCAGGGCTCTGGAAGAAAAACAGCGCGCGGCGCTGGCGGCCAGCGTCCCGCTCGGGCGGCTCGGCCAACCCGAGGATGTCGCCGCCGCCGTGGCTTTTCTGGCCTCGCCCGGAGCCGCCTACATCTCCGGCGCGACGATCCACGTAAACGGCGGCATGTACATGAGTTGAGCCGCGAAGGCCATGTGGACG
>JAISNE010000352.1 GCA_031276375.1 Accumulibacter sp. | reverse complement strand
TACCCCGGCCCGCTTGAATTACGCCTTCTCCGCCCAATCTAAGGGCGTGCCCAAGCACCTTCCACTGACCCGAGGAGACACCCATGTTCGGCAACTGGCTAAAGACGACTATCCTGATGGCGGCCATCGTCGCCTTGTTCGGCGTCATTGGCTCCTATCTGGGCGGGGCGAACGGCATGTTCATGGCGCTCGTTTTCGGCGGCGCGATGAATTTCCTCGCCTACTGGTTTTCCGACAAGATGGTGTTGCGAATGTACAACGCCCGGGAAGTCGACGAGACTTCCGCCCCGCAGTTCCACGCCATGGTGCGCGAGCTGGCGGGCCGGGCCGGGCTGCCGATGCCGCGCGTTTACCTGATCGACGAAGCGCAGCCCAATGCCTTCGCCACCGGGCGCAATCCGGAAAACGCCGCGGTCGCGGCGACTACCGGCATCCTCCACCTGCTGTCGGCGCGCGAGATTCGCGGCGTGATGGCGCACGAACTGGCGCATGTCCGGCATCGCGACATCCTGATTTCGACGATCTCGGCGACGATGGCCGGCGCCATTTCGATGCTGGCCAGATTCGCCTTGATCTTCGGCGGGCGCGATTCCGAGGGCCGTCCCGCCAATCCGCTGGCCGGCCTGATGCTCGCCCTGCTCGCGCCGCTGGCCGCCATGCTGATCCAGATGGCCATTTCCCGCGCGCGTGAATTCAGCGCCGATCGAGGCGGCGCCGAAATCAGCGGCGATCCGGACGCGCTGGCCGACGCGCTGAGCAAAATCAATCATTACGCGCGCGGCATTCCGCTGACCGCGGCCGAGGAACACCCGGCCACGGCGCAGATGATGATCGTGAATCCGTTGCACGGCGGCGGCATCGCCAATCTGTTCAGCACACACCCGTCGACGGAGGAACGGGTCGCCCGCCTGCGCGCGCTGGCGGGGCATCGCTGATCCGCTGTCCGCCGCCCTTTCCATCGACTTCCACCGCTTCCGCCATTTCGCACGTCCCATCGTTTTGTGGCGAGCAAGCGATTGAACGCGCTGTTGCGACGCAGCGGTTCATACCAAGTTGCCGCCAAACCATCGTGATACGCCAAAAATGACGGCGGTACGGCGAGCCTACGGCTCGCATTGCGGGCGGGACGCCCGCGCTCCTTGGCTCGGTGCGCGAAGGATCGGGAGCGCGGGCGTCTCGCCCGCTTCGTGAGACTATACAAAAATGACCGCAATCCTGATACGTCAGACTTACATATCAACGGCCTATTGATCGCAACTTGGTATCAACGGTCGAGAGCGATGTCTTCGTGCGAGACCGGGTCTTCCATCGGTTCCACATGGGTGATGATGGTGGTGCGCGGCAGCACGGCCCGGATGTCGCTTTCCACGCGCTCGGCGAGATCGTGTCCGCGCCGCACGGACCACGCGCCGGGGACCAGCAGGTGCAATTCGACGAAACGGCGCGCGCCCGATTCCCTGGTGCGCAGCGCGTGGTAATCGATCCCCTCGGCGCGATAGCGCGCGAGAATGTCGACCACTCGGGCATGGTCCTCCGCGGGCAGCGCGCCGTCCATCAGCCCCGACATCGAGCGATGGATCAGCTTCCAGCCGGTCCATACGATGTTGACCGCCACCAGCAGGGCAATCAGCGGGTCCAGCCATGATATTCCGGTCAACGCGGCCGCGCCGACACCGGCGATAACCCCGACGGAAGTCCAGATATCGGTCATCAGATGCCTGGCGTCCGCTTCGAGCGTCACCGAGCGATGCTCGCTGCCGGCGGCCAGCAGGATGCGCGCGACGGCCAGGTTGAGCAGCGACGCGACGGCCGAGACTCCCAGGCCGACGCCGACGCCGGACAATGGCTCGGGATGCAGCAGGCGCTCCGTGGCGGAAACGCCGATGGCGATCGCTGCGGCCAGAATCAGCAAACCTTCAAAGCCGCTGGAAAAGTACTCGGCCTTGCCATGACCATAAGCGTGGTCGTCGTCGGCCGGCTGCTCGGCGACGGTCAGCATGGCCAGCGCCATCAGCGCGCCGGCGAGATTGACCAGGGATTCCAGCGCGTCCGAGAGCAGCCCGACCGATCCGGTGAGCCACCAGGCCGCCCCTTTCAGGACGATGGTGCCGACCGCCGCGGCAATCGACAGCCAGGCAAAGCGTTTGAGCGAAAAGGAAGTCATCGGCAAATTATGGCAGAGCTTGGAAGGAGTGCCGGGAATGCGCGGGAAAACTCTTCCAATACAGTGGGTTCTGGAGAAAGCCTGGCATCCGGCGGAAGTATTTTCCATGTCTTCGCGCGGACGGTGTTTCGCGCCACCCGGTTATCGTGAAAGTGCATTCCACGGCATGGCCAGGGTGAGATCGTCGAGTTTGCGGACCACCGTGCCGGCATGAATGACGATTCCGGGCGACGGTTTGCCATAGGTTTCCCGAAAGGCGCGGAGACCGCGCAAGTCGTGGCCGGTCAGTTCGGTCTTGCACTTGATCTCGATCGGATAGCGCGCTCCATCCCAGTCGAGCACGACATCCACTTCCGCGCCGCCGGCGGTGCGCCAGTGATACATCCCCGGCTCCGCGTCGAGCGTCACGAATTGCTTGCGCAGGCCGTTGGCGACGAAAGTCTCGAACAAGGCGCCGCGCAAGGGCGAAACGCTGAGCGCCTCGACGGAGCCCAAGCGTTGCAACAGACAAGCCAGTCCGGTGTCGGCCAGATAGCCCTTGCTCTTGCTGGACAGGCGTTTGACCGCATTTCCCGAAAACGCCGGAATTTCGCGCCATTGGTAAGTGGCCTGCAACACCTCGAACCACTTGCGGGCCGTCGCGGGCGCGACACCGATTTCACGCCCGAACTGCGCCGTGTTGATTTCCTGCGCGGTGAGCGCCGCGCACAAGGCCACGAATTTCCCGAACGCGGCGAGATCGCGGATCTCGCCGACGCCACGCGTATCGCGTTCGACATAGGTATGCAGATACGAATTGAGAAACGGCGGCACGGCGGCATCCGGCAATTCCAGCAAACCCGGCATCCCGCCGCGCCACAGCGCCCGCAACACCCCGCCCGGCGGTGGCGGCAGGACGGCGAATTCACCCGGCTCCGGCGCGCCCTTGCTTTCCAGCCATGTTTTCAGCCACGGCGCGCGTTCTCCGGCTCCGGCCAGTTCTTCCGCGCCCAGGCAGTCGAGATCGATGATGCCTACCCGCCCCGCCAGACTTTCCGCGACCTGTTTCAGCATGGCGGGATTCTGCGAGCCGGTGAGGAAGTATCGTCCCGGCGTTTCCAGTCCATCGACGCGCCGCTTCAGCGCGGCGAACAGTTCGGGGGCGTACTGGATTTCGTCGAGGATGAGCGGCGGCGGGAAGCTGTCCAGGAAGAGTTCCGGCGTTTGCCGCGCGCCATGCAAGTCCTGAACCGGGTCGAAAGTCAGCAACGGCACATCGGGAAAAGTTTCGCGCAACAAGGTGGTTTTTCCGGTCTGGCGCGCGCCAAGCACCATGATTACCTTGAACCATTGGCTGAAATTCCTGATCTTGCGCTCGGCGAGCCGGGAACGGTAAAGCACGGCGTTTCCCCGATTTACATTGCATTTCGATAAGTATACTTTATCTTTTGCAAGGGAATATCCTTTTCGGGAGGCGCTCAGCGACCCGCGCGCGGAGAATCGACCTGAAAACCATCTGCCTTCGACGCTCGCCGACGGCAAACGCCGGGGCGCGCCATCATCGCCGCGAAATCGTGGCCGTCGGTGGAATGTTCCAGACCCGGGATTTCGCCGATACGGCCGACGTCACCGAGCGGAAGGAGAAAACCACGTTCCGGCGGGATGTGACGCAGGCGCGCGCTGGGCGGATGGCAGAGAAAAATCGCGGGAAATCCGTGCGCGGGAAATCCGTTTCAAGCAAACGCGGAAAAGCGGGAAGCGTTGGCGCTCTCCGCCTGTCCGAACGCGCTGGCCTGACGATACGCGCGGGCGGCGACTTCCGCCAGCGCGGGCAAGATTTCGGCGAAACCGTTTTCCGCCGGCTTTTCCGCCGTTCCGCCTGTCGATTCCGCCATGTTTTTCTGGGCGATTTCCTGCATCGCCCGCATTTCCATCTGGCTGGCCGCGGCCGCCACGCGGCGATCCTGCGTCGATGGATCGGCGGGAGCAAGCGCGGCGGCGCGGATGCGGCGCGCGCGCGACAGGGTCTCCTCCGGAGTGCGGCCCTCCGAAGTGTCGATGTTCACCTCCCCGCCGACCGCGTAACGTTTGCCGTCCGGACCTTGCTGATAGGAATAGCTGGCGCCGCCCCGGACCAGACCGCCCCCCGCCGCCAGGTGCGCCTGTTCGTGCTGATGGACTTCCCGGTCGACTTTTTTCAGTCTGTCGATTTCACGCAGTTCCTGCTCCGAAAGCGGCTCTCCGTTCGGCTTGGTGGCTTCGCTCGAAGACGGTGGATATTTGCCTTGCGCCCGCTCCGCCGTTTCCGGATTTTT
>JAISNE010000345.1 GCA_031276375.1 Accumulibacter sp. | reverse complement strand
GATGTACGGCGACGCGGCGGGGTCCTTGCGGCGCTGGTTGCGATGCTTGCGCGCGGCGAAGGCCAGGGCGAAGATCAGCCGGTTCATGATCGCCGCTCCCGGGCGAGGCGATTCGCGCGACAGCTTGCCGGCGCCGCCGGGTCGATCCGGCCGCGATGGCGCGGGAATCCGCAGGCGATCCCGCGCTTCGGAATGACGGCCTGCGAGTGGCCGATGTGGCCGAGCGCGGCTCCGAGCGGTTTGACGTCGAGCATTTCACCCTCCTTGGCGTCGATCGAAATGTGGCCGCCGGCGTGAAACGGCCGAGTGAAGAGGATCCCGGCCCCGCGGCGACGTTGCCGGACACGCCTCGCATGGCTTGCGCGGACTTGGCGAGTGTAACGCACGCCGTTCGCCCTGGAAGGCCCGGAGGCGGAATTCCGGCGGCGCGGGTTGGCTGGAGGAACGGCGGTTTTTGCCTCGCGCGCGCCGGAGATGGCGCCAAATGCCAGACCTGCCCGGCTTGCGCTCGGGTGTCGGCGGACCATCGCCGGATGCCGGCCGAATTCTGTCGTGTGGAACGCGGGTTCGAGGAAAACGCCGGCCAGATCGGCACGATCGGCATCCTGGCGCGGGGACACCGCGTCGCCGCCAGAGTGGAGCCGGCGCGGTCAGGCCGCTCGAAGAGGCGGGAATGCGGCATGGATTGCCGTGGAGGCTTCGCCCCTCGCAAGTGACGGAAACGCGCCAGCTCGCTTGGGCTGGCAACAGAGTATCTATGCGGGCTAATGTATCATCGTGTCTTCCACGTTCGGCGGGCTCGGCAAATCCGCGAAGATTTTGCGGTAGGGGCGGTCGCCCATATAGGTGCGCCATTCTTCGAGCGTCATGTTGCGTTTGGCGATATCGCGGGCGCGGGTCAACCAAGAATCGAGTGAGAGGTCCCAGAAGGCGACAGCGCCTTGCCGATTCGCCGCGTCCCAACACGCCGCGGCCAGCGACTGACTGTCCGGGCCGAATGATACTAGCTTCTCGATACTGCACGGCCCGCGCAAGCGTTCGTTCCATTGCTCGCGCGTTTTCACATCCCAGAGAGCGACGCTGCTACTAATGCAAAGGCCAAAAACGGCCAGCAGTTTTCCGTCAGGGCTAAACACCGACCGAACAGGACAGCCACTATTTTTATCCGACAAGAGGTTAGCCGAGGGTTTGAGCGTGTTCACATCCAGGAGAATGACTGTTCCATCTCCTGCCAAAGCCAGTATTTGGCCGTCTGGGCTAAACGACAGACTGCCCCAGTTCAGGTTTCGCAGGTATACATCTAAGTAACCTCCTCCTTTCGGGAGATCAATCAAGGATTTGCCTGTTTTTACATCCCAGAGAATGGCGCTCATGTAACTGTTCGACACCATCAGCTTTCCGTCCGGGCTGAATGATAATGATGAATTCAAGTAAGGTTTCTGCGAGAGATTGACCAATGGCTTGCGTGTTTTCACATCCCAAAGAACGATTGCTCCATCAGTATCTGTCGAAGCCAGCAATTTCCCGTCCGGACTGAATGATAAATTATCATGCCCTTGCCAAGGCTTGCCCAGGAGCTTTCGCGTTTTCGTGTCCCAAAGAGCGATCATTCCGTCGAAATCTGACGAAGCCAGCAAATTCCCTTTCGGGGAAAACAAAAGACTGCTAACAATGCTTTGATGTGCTTGCAATGGCTTGCCCAAGCGCTTACGCGTTTTTACATCCCAGAGAATGATGCTTTTTCCGTTTGTCAAGGCCAGTAATTTTTCATCCGGGCTAAGCGATATTTGATAAAATGGGTTACGCGATCCAACAGTAGTATCTTTTGGCATCCGCCAAGGCTCACTCACAGGCAGCCCTGTTTTTGTATCCAAGAAAATCAGCGTTGATTGATCAACCAAAACCAGCCGCCGGCCATCCGGACTGAACGATAGGCGCCCAAAACGGTAATCATGCTTGTATAGACGGGAAATCAGCGACGGAGTACGCGATTGCAATGCGGCAAGCAAGGCGCTTTTACTTTCCACCAAAGGCGAATCGCGCGTGGATTTCGTCTCTTGGACCGACGCCACGGCCAGTAAAAGGCTTAATTCCAGATTCCGATCCTTTTCGAGCAGGGACGCGGCGGCCAGACGGCGCGCTTCCGCGCGTTGCTCCGCCGCAAGGATCATCTCGGAAACGGTGAAAGCGGATGGCTTGCCGCCGGCATCACGGTCGAGGACGACCACATCCCCTGGGTAGATCATATCCGGATTCTTGATCCGGGCATCGTTCATGCGCCAGATTTCCGGCCAACGCTCCGGCTTTCCCAGAAAACGCGCGGAAATGCCCCAGAGCGTGTCGCCGGGAAGCACGATGTACCGGGGTGGAACGTCGGCGAGTTTGGGTATCGGGTCGGCGGCATTGGCCGATCCAGTGGCAAGAGCGCCAAAAACGATGGCGAGCAAGGCAAATATCGTTAAAGCCATACGCGGGATACGTGTCAAGATACGCATCGATTTTCCTCTCATTCATGCCTACGGTTTTTGATGAAACACGATTATGGAGCAATGGCGTGACAGGATTCCAATATACCCCGTTCAAATCGGAGGCGGACATTCATCCATTTACCGAAATCCAGGGAGCGCCATTGGGATCATATACATTTAACTTCTTGAATTCAAAATAACTCTCCCCCTTGGCTTCGAAACAGGCGGCGGGCGCAGTAACGAGGAGGGGGAAATTTCCGTCATTGCGAGGGGCGTAGCCACGTGGCAATCCATGCCGCCTTTCCGTTCGCAAGGCGCTTGTCGTTCCCGGCCTCTCTCCGGCATGAATTTCATGTTTGAAATCATTATATCGGCTCCATTATTTGAGGTGGAACCTCAGACTCTACGGCATTCTTTTCGAACCGATCGAAATCGGCCCGAAGCTTTCCCGGAAACTTGCCGACCGCTGTTCGACCAGGCTTTCCACTACCAGGGCCACCAGCCCAGATTATCGAAGAACACCAGCGCGATGCCGACCGGCACGATATAGCGCAGCGCATTGAACCACAACGGAAAAGCGCGGCCTTGCAGGTTTATTTCGTCGCTGACCAGCGGGCGGCCCATCATCCAGCCGACGTAGATGGCGATGGCGAGGCCCGAGAGCGGCATCATGACGTTGGTGGCAAGCCGGTCCAGCGCGTCGAACAGATTGAGGTCGAGCAGCGTGAAATCCGACCAGCGGTTGAACGACAGGCAGACGGCCAATCCCAGCAGCCAGACCGGCACGCCGACGCCGCACGCCGCCATGAGGCGGGGGATGCCGTGGCGTTCGGTGAGCCAGGAAACGAAAGGCTCGACCAGCGAAATGGCCGATGTCCATGCCGCGAACAGCACGAAAATGAAAAAGAACACGGCTACCCACTGGCCGCCGGGCATGTGCGCGAAGGCCAGCGGCAGGGTTTGCAGGATCAGCCCCGGCCCGGCGGAAGGCGCCAGTCCATAGCCGAAAGTCAGCGAGAAAATGGCCATTCCCGACAGTAAACCAACCAGCGTGCTGGCGGCCGCGACCCACAGACTGGTGTGGGCGATACTGGTTTGCCTGTCGAGATAGGAGCCGTACACCATGATCGCGCCCAATCCCAGGCTCAGCGAAAAGAAGGCCTGTCCCATCGCGCTGAGGATGATGCCGGGCGTCAGCGTCTCGGTCTTGAATTCGAACATGAAACGCAGCGCCGCCGGCATGTCACCCGCTACCACGCCCCATAAGGTGAGCAGCAGGAGAATCAGGAACAGCATCGGCATCATGATCTTGTTGGCGACCTCGATTCCCGCCACCACGCCGCGCGCCACCACGCCCACGGACAGGGCCAGAAAGACGGTATGCCAGATTCCCATGCGCACGGGATCGCCGACCAGTTGCTCGAAAACGCTCTTCGCCGCCTCTGCCGTTTCCGTCCGCGCTCCGAAAACGGCCTGGAAGAGATAATCCGCGATCCAGCCGGCAATGACGCTGTAGTACGACAGAATCATCAGCGCGCTGAGCATTCCCGTCCATCCCAGCAGCGCCCAGCGCGGCGAATTGCCGGTTTCCTTCGCCGTGTTCAGCATCGCCGAGACCGGATTGCCGCGCCCGCGCCGCCCGATGAGGATTTCCGCCATCAACAGCGGCAGGCTGATCAGCGCCACACAGAGCAGATAGACCAGCACGAAGGCGCTGCCGCCGGTCGATCCCGCGAGATACGGAAATTTCCAGATGTTGCCCAGTCCCACGGC
>JAISNE010000326.1 GCA_031276375.1 Accumulibacter sp. | reverse complement strand
GCCACCGAGTCCTACGTCGCCCGCTCGATCTTCCGGCTCGAGAACACCCCGGTGGCGTAACCATAGATCAGCAACGACAACAACATCGCGGGGTGATACGCCGTACTGCCTCGACCCGCGTAAGCCTTCTCCAGGGCGCCGATGTCGAGACCCTCAACGACTAATGGAGCGCGGGCGTCCCGCCCGCCATGCGAGCCGCAGGCTCGCGTACCGTCGCAATCCCCGTCAGCATGATGAGTCCCAAAAAGCGGAGGGCATGGGAAAACTCTTGCTCGCGAGCAGAAGGCCGACAAACGCGCCGGGCAACGCCGAAAGCAGCGCCGGCGGGCGCAGGATGCCGCGTCAACCTTGGCGCGACTTTTCCTACAGCCAGAGCCGCAATTGGGTTGCGATTTCTTTTTGGGGATGGTCGCCTTCTGGTTTGGGCGATAGCGATTTTCCGGTGAGTCCGGGTTCGCGGGCGAGCAGTTGGCGCAGGAGCGCGAAATCGGGGAGTTGCAAAATGACGGACAAGGCGTTGTCAATGGCGGCGCGGGTCGGGTCGTCGTCCAGCTTGGCAAGCGCCAGCAGCACCCGCTCGCCAATGTCGTCAAACGCGGCGGCAAGTCGCGCAAGCGTTTGGGTAGAGAGCGTCGTCACCGCCAGCACGGGCATGGCCGCCCATTGCGGCTTTTTCATCTGCATCCATGCGCCTTCCGTAGTGACGCGGCGGGAAAGCGTCATCAGCAAGGCGGGCGTACTGTTAAGCCAGAGCAGGAGCGCCTTTTCCTGTTCGGGCGACAGACTGGACTGGAAAGCCCACCAGGTATTGCCCAAAACCGCCCGATCAAAGCCCGTCGCCAGGACGCGATGCGTAATCGGCCAAAGTCGTTCAATCAGCAGGATGCGCCCGGAACGCGGCCATAGCCGACGCTCGCCATAATCCGCGCCGCGCGGCGATTCCTGCCAGGGCAAAAGCCATGAATTGGGTTCTTGCCGGATACAGGTTACGGCTTTTGCGCTGTGATTCCAGAAAGCGGGATAAGGCGACCAATCTGTTCTTGAAACCTTGAAGCCTTCGTGAATTCGTTTTCTGTCTGGCCCAATGGCGCCCATGCTGCCCAAAGCGCAAAGCGGCAAGTCCACTGGCGGGGAGCCGGGGATCGCCAATTTTCCGGCATCGAGCGCGGCGGCGGCCTTCAACGTGGGCGCTTGCGCGAACTGGACGCCAATCCATTGCGCCTCGCCCGTCCTGGGCGGCAGTTCGATGATCTCCGCCAGTTTCCGGCCGCTGTCGTTCAGGATGGTGGCGCCCTCGCGGGCGCCAATCCGGTCGCTCACATCGATCGCCTCGTAGATTGCGCGCGGGTTGTACCACAGGTTGATGTAGGTGGTATTTCCCGCCGCCTCGTTCTTTTCGCGCTTGCGGGCAATGAACATGAGTTCCGACAAATCGGTGTTTTCGGAAAAATTCGGGCGTTCGGCGTCATGACTGACGATGACCGTCTCCAGATGGTAGCCCTCGGCAATCATCTTGCGGCTTATCCCCCACGCCTCGCCCGTCGCCAGCGCGGCGGGCAGGATAAACGCCATGCGCCCGCCCGTGCGCAGATACTTGTCGGCAATCGCCATGAACACGCTGCCCAATCCCGCCGTAATCGAGGCGGGCAAATCGCGGGCGCGTTTTTTCAGGTCGGCTTGCAGCTTCGCCCGCTCGTTTTCCGGCAGGCTGCCAAACAACAGGTTGCCGCCCACGGAACGAACAAAAGGCGGATTCATCACGCACAGGTCAAGCTGCGGCGCTTCGGCGACGGCGATGTGTTCCCCGGAAACACTGGTTTTCCGGGTTTCCAATTGGCTATCATCCAGCGCCAATTGCGTTTCGACCCGGCTCCTGTCGATAAAATCCAGGCTCCCCAGATGCGCGATGCGCCCTTGCATGCCCAAGGGCATGATGAACAGGTTCATCCGGCGGAAAGTGACATCCGGCGCGAGCATCCCCAGCGTGGCGGCGGTCAGGTGCACGGCGGAGGGCAGCACGTCATAGCCGTACAGGATATTTTCCATCAGGGTCCTGTGCAGCGTCTTCAGGTCGGCTTCCTCAAGACGCTTTTTGCCCTGGACGCGAGTCAGCACGTATTTGTCGGTGATGGCCTGCGCCGCCGCCATGAGCAATGTGCCGGTGCCGCAGGTCAAATCCGACACCGTGAAATCCGTCAATTGCCGTGCCGATCCAAAATCCATTTTTCCCCAATTCTGGGCAAACGTGAGTTTCAAGAGCAAGGTGGCCGCCGCCGTCGATGTGTAATACGTCCCCAAGTATTTCGCGTGATACAGCATCCAGTGATAGATGCGCCCCATGAGGTCATGCCGGAGCGCGGACTGGTTCGCGCAGATGGCCTGCGCCTCCTGGATCAAGCCGCGAAAGGCGTTGATGACCGGCGGGGTGACCGCAAGCTCGGTCAGGATGGATTCCGCCAACTGGAAAATCGGCACGAAATTAATCTTGGTGTGAATCCAGTTCCATTGGGCTTTTATTTCCGCGATGGGGTCTGGCGCCTCATCATAGGTTCGCAGGGAAGGCACACGCGCGTCATCGCCATACGCCGCCAGTTGCTCCTGGAAAATCAGGGCGTTCGCCAGCACCAGGGAAGCGACCTTGGTCGCGGTTATCCGACGCGCCTCGCGTTCTTCCGGCGCTTCGCCTTTCCTGATCGGCATTTCCAGGAGAAGGGAGAGCTTGTCGCAAACCGTCGGGGGCCAAAGTGCGGCGATGCACTCGATTTTCCCGACCAGATTTTCGGCGGCGATGGCGACAACATCATCTTGCACCAGCACGCCATGCACCCGGCGCAGCGCCGCCAGGAGTTCGGAAGGCGTCGCCTCCGCCCAGTCGGTTTGCCCGGCTTCCGAAAAAATCCGGTAACGCAGACGGGCGGCGGCAAGCGTGGCGTCGAGCCTGGATAAAGCGATGGCGCGCAAGGCTTCTGGATACACCACGGCCACGGCAATATGGCAAATGCCCGTTGTGACCCGCCGGGCTGCGTCATTTGACACAACATCGTCGGCGTTGGGGACATCGGCGTATTTGCCCTCGATGACGGCGCGCAGCCCGCCCAAGGTAAACAGCACATCCGGGCGCGCCTCGCCGGAGCGCAGCAGGGCTTCGGCCTCCGCGTCAAGCCCGTGCCGCGCCATCAGGATGGCAAGACAGGTATTGACGACCTCTTCCCGATGGCGGGGTGTGGCAGGGGTTGCTCGTGGCATGGCATGCGCCTTTTTCTGTGGGTCGGAAGGGGTCAGGACGGCAGGGATTCTACCAGTCCGCCCCAATGCCGCCTATCCGATGGAAAGCAGGGGGCGCAGCCCGCGCCGCCGTCTTGTGCAAGGTAAAAAAGGTGTCGGAAACCGTTTGCGCCATGAAAACGGACCGCGATGGCGCCGGAGCGCGCAAGGCAAAGCCGGCAATTCGGGGAGCGGAATGAAAAAAAAAACCCGCCGACAGGCGGGGCCGGGTTTGGCGTGTCAGCCGGGCGTCATGCCGCCACGCTCTCCGCCGCTTCCTTGAACTCCTGGATCTGGTCGAAGTTCATGTAGCGGTATACGTCGGCGGCCTTGGCGTTGACCGCCTGGATGCGCTCCATGTATTCGGCGACGGTCGGAATCCTGCCGATCGAGGCGCAGACCGCGGCCAGTTCGGCCGAGCCGAGGTAGACCTGGGTGTCCAGCCCCAGGCGATTCGGGAAGTTTCGCGTCGAGGTGGAAATCGCCGTGCTGCCCTTGCGAATCTGCGCCTGGTTGCCCATGCACAGCGAGCAGCCCGGCATTTCCATGCGCGCGCCGCTCTTGCCGAGCACGCTGTAACAGCCTTCCCCGGAGAGGATCATGGCGTCCATCCGGGTCGGCGGGGCGACCCACAGACGGCTCGGGATGTCGCTCTGGCCGTCGAGAATCCTGCCGGCGGCGCGGAAGTGGCCGATGTTGGTCATGCAACTGCCGATGAACACTTCGTCGATCCGGGCGCCGGCGACTTCGGACAGCAGTTTCACGTCGTCCGGGTCGTTCGGGCAGGCGAGGATCGGCTCCGTGATCCTGGCCAGGTCGATCTCGACCACCGCGGCGTACTCGGCGTCGGCGTCGGCTTCGAGCAAGCGCGGGTTGGCGATCCAGTCTTCCATGGCCTTGACGCGGCGGGCCAGCGCCTGGGCGTCCTGGTAGCCGTTGGCGATCATCCACTTGAGCAGCGTGATGTTCGAACGCAGGTATTCGATGACCGGTTCCTTGTTCAAGCGCACCGTGCAGGCGGCGGCGGAACGTTCGGCCGAGGCGTCGGTCAGCTCGAACGCCTGTTCGACCTTGAGCTCCGGCAGTCCTTCGATTTCCAGGATGCGGCCGTTGAAGACGTTCTTCTTGCCCTTCTTTTCGACGGTCAGCAGGCCCTGCTCGATGGCGAAATACGGAATGGCGTTGACCAGATCGCGCAGCGTGATGCCGGGCTGCATCTTGCCCTTGAAGCGCACCAGCACCGATTCGGGCATGTCCAGCGGCATGGCGCCGGTGGCCGCGGCGAAAGCGACGAGGCCGGAGCCGGCCGGGAAGGAAATGCCGATCGGGAAGCGGGTGTGCGAGTCGCCGCCGGTGCCCACCGTATCCGGCAGGCACATGCGGTTCAGCCAACTGTGGATGACCCCGTCGCCCGGACGCAGCGCGACGCCGCCGCGGGTGGTGAAGAAGCCGCCCAGCGTGCGGTGGGTCTTGATGTCGACGGGCTTCGGGTACGCCGCGGTGTGGCAGAAGGATTGCATGACGAGGTCGGCCGAGAAGCCGAGGCAGGCCAGATCCTTGAGTTCGTCGCGGGTCATCGGGCCGGTGGTGTCCTGCGATCCCACGGTGCTCATCCGCGGCTCGCAGTAGGCGTTCGGGCGGACGCCCCGGCCTTCCGGCAGACCGCAGGCGCGGCCGACGATCTTTTGCGCCAGGGTGTAGCCCTTGCCGGTATCGGCCGGTTCCCGCGGCATGCGGAACAGCGTCGAGGGCGGCAGGCCCAGCGCCTCCCGCGCGCGCGCGGTCAGGGCGCGGCCGATGATCAGCGGGATGCGCCCGCCGGCGCGCACCTCGTCGAGAACGACCGGCGTCTTGAGCCGCGTTTCGGCGATGACCCGGCCGTCCTTCAGCGCGACGACCCCGGCCGTCGCGGCGTCGACCCTGAGTTCGATCTCGTCGCCCATGTCCATTTTGGCGACGTCGATCTCGATCGGCAGCGCGCCGGCGTCTTCCATGGTGTTGAAGAAAATCGGCGCGATCTTGCCGCCCAGGCAGACGCCGCCGAAACGCTTGTTCGGCACGAAGGGAATGTCCTCGCCGGTCCACCACAGCACGGAGTTGGTCGCCGATTTGCGCGAGGAGCCGGTGCCGACCACGTCGCCGACGTAGGCGACCAGATGGCCTTTTTTGGCCAGCGTTTCGAGCTGCTTGATCGGGCCGCGCACGCCGGGCTGTTCCGGCTCGATGCCCGCGCGCGGATTCTTCAGCATCGCCAGCGCGTGCAGCGGGATGTCCGGACGCGTCGTGGCGTCGGGCGCCGGCGACAAGTCGTCGGTGTTGGTTTCGCCGCCGACCTTGAACACGGTGAGCTTCTGGCTGGCGGGGACTTCCGGGCGCGAGGTGAACCACTCGGCGTCGGCCCAGGAGCGGAGCACCGCCCCGGCGTTGGCGTTGCCCTTGTCGGCCAGCGCCTTGACCTCGTTGAAATAGTCGAAGACGAGCAGCGTCTTCTTCAACGCCTCGGCCGCCACGGCGCCGATCGCGGCGTCGCCGAGCGCGTCGATCAGCGGCTTGACGTTGTAGCCGCCGAGCATGGTGCCGAGCAGCTCGACGGCCTTGACGCGGGAAATCAGCGGACACGATTCCCCGCCCCTGGCCACCCCGGCCAGAAATTCGGCCTTGACCCTGGCGGCGTCATCCACGCCGGCGGGAACGCGGTGGCTGATGAGTTCGACCAGGGCCTGCTCCTCCCCCTTCGGCGGGTTCCTGAGCAGCGCGACCAATTCCTCGGTCTGTTTGGCGCTCAACGGCAATGGCGGGATGCCCAGCGCCGCCCGTTCGGCAACATGCGCGCGGTAAGATTCCAACATGAGCGAAGTCCTTTCGAAAAAATGAAAATGGAAAGCATGAAAATCCGCCGATCATTTTAGCCCCGGCATTCCTTCTGGCATAAGTACGCCGACTTGATATTATTTCAGGACTTGTTACCGATCATGAACGAAGTGCAAGGCGTCCCGTTTCTCCTGTCTCTCCCGCGTCACCGGCCCGCCGGGCCGGACGCGAACTGGCGCGGGTTCGGCCGCCCCGGCAGTCGGCCAGGGCGGGGGCAACCTGTCGCCGCGGGCGAACGCCTCCGCCGTTCGCCCACCTGCCGGCATCCATGACGATTATGGTCTTTTGAAAACATCCGCAATATCTGGAGATTGATCCAGGCGCAAATCACTCGTTCGAACACGGAATGCCTCCATTTCCGGGGCGAGCAGGCGTCAAGGGACGCCGCGCGATGCGTCACGCTCCGCTGTCATTTCCTTCTTTCCTTTCCTGCCCCTTGATTCCCCCGAAAGCGGAAAAACAGGAATTCTTGTGCAGGATATCCACGGACTCGAAGCCGACTTTTCTCATCAGCTCCAGTTGGAAAGTGACCGGGCGCGGAGAATCCTCCTTGTCGATGTAATCGAACACCTTCTTCTTGTACGAATCTCCTCCGCTCGCCGCGAGGTAGCCGCCGTAACGCCGCCACATCAGGGCGTGAACGCGATGATTCTCGTGATTCACCAGGTCGGTCACCCAGAAAGAGCCTCCCGGCTTGAGCAGGCGGAAAATCCGGGTGAAGGCGTCGAGCCAGTCCCGGTCGTCCCGCAGGTGGTGCAGAACGGCGGCGGCCAAGATAACGTCATAGCTTCCGGGCGTAAGACGAGCTGTCCGGAAATCCCCCTGGATGAGCGTTATTTTTCCAGCCGTTTCCCTGGCGACTCTTTGCCGCGCCCGATCGAGCATGGGACGGCTGAGATCGTTCAAATCGCAGTCGAAACTTCCGGCGTGGGCGCGCAGCAGCTTGATGGTGTTGTTGCCCGCGCCGCATCCGATATCGAGCGCCTTGCCGATTACCGGCGTCACCGCCAGGGCGGCTTCGGTAATCAGCTCCATCGCCAGGGGCGCGTCGATTGTCGCAGTCTGGCCGGTATCGAGATCGGAGAATCGCTCGACATCGTTGTCGAAGCGTCTTTCGATTTCCGCGAGCGTGGCTTTCCGGTTCAGTGGCGTCGGCATGTTTTCGGTCAACAATGGTGTGGAAAAAGTCGTGGCCTGGAGGCTTCCCATTGTACATGGCCGCTTGCGCCGGGCCGCCGGGCAATGCGGGGCGGCCCGATGGACGCCTTGATGCGGAAATATAGCAACTCCATCATATATAACCTGTAGAAAAGGCGCCGAAAGGCCGCCACTCTCCTTCCCTTCTCCCCTGGGGGAGAAGGCGCCGAAGGCGGATGAGGGGCGACGGGTCGGCTTGCTCGAACGTTCATTGTCACGAAACCGCCGGCCCTCTCCCGCCCTATCGGGCACCCTTGTATGATCCCATTGCAGGTTGAAACGGAGAAACTCCTGTTGTTTTGACCGGCCCGGCTCCCCCACAGGCGGGGGAGGGGAACACCTCCTGGCATTCGTTTTCGCCGCGCCGCTTCGCGTCAATCAAAAAAGTGGTCTTGAGTGTCGAAGACAGTTTCATACCAAGTTGCGCTCAATAGGCCGTTGATATGTAAGTCTGACGTATCGGGATTGCGGTCATTTTTGTAGAGTCCCACGAAGCGGGCGAGACGGGGTCGGAGGACAGAGGACAG
>JAISNE010000250.1 GCA_031276375.1 Accumulibacter sp. | reverse complement strand
CTGGCCCGCCAGACCTTGATCGGCGCGCCGTTCAGCCTGGTCACCGCGCCCGGAAACGGGTTGAACGCCCGCACCTGGCGTTCGAGTTCTTCGGCGGACGAACGCCAGTCGAGCGCCGCCTCGGCCTTCCCGATCTTCGCCGCGTAGGTCGCCCCGGCGGACGGCTGCGGCGCCGGCGCGCCGGGCAGTCCGGCCAGCGTTTCGACGATCAGGCGCGCGCCGAGTCCGGCGAGCTTGTCGTGCAGCGAACCCGCCGTTTCGCCGGCGGCGATCGGCAGACGCCCGGAACGCAGTATCGGGCCGGTGTCGAGTCCGGCGTCCATCTGCATGATGCACACGCCGCTCTCGGCGTCGCCGGCGAGAAGCGCGCGCTGGATCGGCGCCGCGCCGCGCCAGCGCGGCAGCAGCGAGGCGTGGATGTTGAGGCAGCCGAATCGCGGAATGTCGAGTACCGCTGGCGGCAGGATCAAACCGTAGGCGGCCACCACCATCGCCTCGGCCGATGCCGCGCGAATCCGTTCCAGGGTGGCGGGATCTTTCAGCGCCGGCGGCTGAAAAACGTCGATGCCGGCGGCGGCCGCGATCTCCTTGACCGGCGAAGGACGCAAGGCCATTCCACGTCCGGCGGGCCTGTCCGGCTGAGTGAGCACTAACGTTACCTGGTGATTGGCGGTGAGGACGGCTTTCAGGGCGCACGCCGCGAATTCGGGCGTGCCGGCAAAGACAAGTTTCATGCGCTGATCTTCGCTTGCTTGGCCAGCCTGGCCTTGATGCGCGTCTGCTTGAGCTGCGAGAGGTGTTCGACGAAAACCTTGCCGTCCAGATGCTCGATCTCGTGCTGCAAACACACCGCGAGCAGGCCGTTCGCCTCGACCGTTTGCTCTTGCCCCGCCAAATCGAGATAGCGGGCGACGACGCTCTCCGCGCGCTCGACTTTGTCGTAGATGCCCGGAACCGACAGGCAGCCTTCTTCGCACACCTGTTGCCCCGCGCTTTCGATGATTTCCGGATTGATCAGGGTGAACAACCGGTCGCGCGTCTCTGAAACATCGATCACGATCACCCGCTTGTGCACGTCGACCTGGGTGGCCGCCAGACCCACGCCGGGCGCTTCGTACATCGTCTCCGCCATGTCGCGCGCCAGGCGTATTATGCTTTCGTCAATACGCCGCACCGGCGCGGCCTTTTTTTTCAGGCGCGGGTCGGGAAATCGGAGAATCGGTAGCAGTGGCATAAAAAAGCTTGATCAAATAGATAATTACGTGCACAATCTAATGTAACATCTATGAATACAGCGCATTATCCGCGATGAGGTTTGCGCAATGAGGTTTGCGTATTGTATGCGATGTCCGCGGTGAACCATGGAACGATCCCGGGACGAGCGGAACTCCCCGGAATTCGCCACGGCAGCCTCGCAGCAAAAACCGCAACGCGCGGATGGCCTGTCCGTATATGAGGATAACACGATGATTCGCATTCTTTCGTTACTCGTTCTGGCCGCTTTCAGCCACCTTTGCGCCGGCTTGGCGACCGCTGCCGAAGAGGCGCCCAATCCCGCGGAAGCGGCAGCCAGGCCCGCCGAGCCACCCAAGCTCGCTGAAACGGCTCCAAACCGATATACCGTGGTTTCCGGCGATACGCTTTGGGACATTTCCGCCAAGTTCCTGCAGGAGCCGTGGCGCTGGCCGGAGATCTGGCGCCTGAATCAGGCGCAGATCAAAAACCCGCATCGAATCTATCCCGGCGATGTGATCGTCCTCGACCGCGACGCCGACGGCAAGCCTTACCTGCGCCTCGAGTCGAAGCGGGGCGGCGCCAGGGCGGGCAATGCCGGACACGACGACTCCCGGCGAAGCCCGCGGGTTCTCGAGGAACTGTTGTCCGATGTCATCCCGCCGATCCCGCCCAATGTCATCGAGCCGTTCATCGCCACGCCGCTGTTCGTCGATCAGGACGCGCTCCGCCTGGCGCCGCGCGTCGTGGCGACGCAGGAGGACCGCGTTTTCCTCGGAAACGGCGATACGGCTTATGTGGAAGGCGCCGATTCCACGCAGAAGATATGGCAGGTTTTCCGCAGCGGAAAACCGTTGTACGACCCGGAACGTCCTGGGCAAGTTCTCGGTTACGAGGTCTTCCACCTTGGCTCGGCCACGCAGATAACGCCAGGCGATGTGGCCGTATTCGAAATCGACACCGCCAAACAGGAAATCGGCATCGGCGATCTCCTTGTGCCCAGTACGCGCCCGGAACTCATTGATTACGTGCCGCATCCACCCGACTACCGGATCGACGGACGGGTTGTCTCGATCTATGGCGGCATCGATAGAGGTCGTAAGGATGACAGCCGTAAGTTATCCAACGTTTCCAGCTATAGCAGCAGGGGGAGTGATTTGGAACTCAGTACCGACACGGGGGGTAGATTATCCATCATCGCCATCAATCGCGGTAACGGAGATGGCCTGGAAGTCGGGCACGTTCTTGCTCTTGAACGGAATCGTGTCTCCGAGCACCGTGACGAAAATGATCGGCTGAATATCGTCATCATTCCGCCTTTGCGCTTCGGGCTCGTTTTCGTATTCCGTACCTTTGAGCACGTTTCCTACGCCCTTGCCGTGCAGGCCGACTACCCCATCAAGATCAACGATTTCATCCGCACGCCATAGTCGATGACCGAGTCCGAGACGCTTGCCTGCTGGCTCAGACTCACTCTCATCCCGGGCATCGGCGGCAGGACGCAGCGCAAGCTGCTGACTGCCTTCGGCCTGCCCGACGCGATTTTCTCCGCCGGCTACGTTTCGCTGCGCGCGCTGATTGGCGACAAGGCGGCCAGACTGCTGCTCGATACCGACAACGGCGCGGCGATCGCCACCGCCGC
>JAISNE010000228.1 GCA_031276375.1 Accumulibacter sp. | reverse complement strand
GCGTCACGAAGCAAGTCCAGCGGGTCGGAAAGCAAGCGGATGGCGGGACAGAAGGAAGCACACATGAAAACACGACGAAGAAGAAAACAAAACGGCACCGATCCCCCGTCATTTACAAGGGAAAACGAATATCCATGACCACTTATCGCTTTAGCCATGGAAGATGGATCGATGTATCCTCTTATTAATCCTGTTACCTGGATGAAATGCCCTCCTCCTTCTGATAAGGAAACTGTGGAAGTATGGATGATCGATGCGGCCAATACGTTTTGTGTATTGATCCCGGTAATTGCTGTTTTTATGTTTTTTATCCGGGCATTAACCGGCATTCGCATTCCAGTATTTCTTCATGATTTTTTTGGTTTTGTCACTTTTGTATTTTTATTTGCAATACATTATTTGTTAATCAAGTGGTATACTTGTCTTGAGAAGATAAATAAACTATTCGCGCTGTTTTTGATAAAAATCATTCCCGTATTTATTTCCTTCGAATTAAGCAATAGGATGATATCATCTTAATCATTCAACGATGCAACAGCCCGCTTAGCAAAACGGGTGAGGCATTTGATGGTGGGGTTCGCTTTGCTCATTCCAACCCATGCGGGATCATCCCGGCCTAGGCGGGCTATTCCAGAAATTCATCCTCCCGCATATGCTTCGTATCCCTTCCCTTACTTTTTCCAAGAATATACTTTTCAACACCATCAAATATCAGAGTCACAATAACATACATAAGAAAACAACCAATCAATGCCAGGTAAAAATTATTTAATTTAAAAACAATATATGCCGCCACACAAGACGATGATGTCCACCCAACAATAAAACTCACTATCTCAAATATATTTGAAAATTTCTTTTCGGATTCGCTCTGGGCATCATTCAATTCAACATTGCCATCACTTGAACGATCCGCATGATCCTTCATCATATAATATACTGATGGCACGTACCATACAATAAATGCAAAAAAACCAAATAAAATGGCTTTTTCCATGTCTTCCGTTTTGCCAAAAACATAATTGCTCACACAATACGCAGAAGCAGTCGCAACAAAAAAAATAAGGAATGGGATCGCGGTTAGCCCTTTTTGGTTTTTTTTTAAATACACCATTTCTTGGCACTCGCAATCATCACGATGATTCATGGCTGATCCCGTCATCAACCAGCCTGCCTGGCTCGGGGTTCGCAAGCTCACCGCCAAGCCAGACGGGTTCCCCGCCTCTCATCATGAATTCACCCGCCGGAATCCAGGTGAATTCCACGCCGATGCGGACGGAAAAAAAAGGAACTGGAGATATTTGTTCCCCGGTTCCTTTCCGCGCGAGCGTTCGAGCGCTTATCCGATGACGCAGAGCGTCGCCCCCTTGGCGACCGTATCGCCGCTCTTGAAGCCGATGGCCTTGATTTCGCCGTCGCACGGCGCGACCAGGGCGTTTTCCATTTTCATCGCTTCGAGCACGACGACGGCTTCGCCCTTGGCGACCTTGTCGCCGACGTTCTTCAGGTAGCGGATGACCAGTCCCGGCATCGGCGCGGCGAGTTTGGCTCCGGCGACGTCGGCGGCGGGAGCGGCCGCCGGGGCCGCCGCGGGAGCGGCCTTGGGCGCGGCGGGCGCGGGCGCTGGCGCGGAGACGGGAACGGACGCGGGGGCGGCGGCCACGCGCGGCGCGGCCACGACGAGCGGCGCGTCGCCGGTCGGGTCGACTTCCACGGTGAAGTATTCATCGTCGACGAAGACGTTGAAGGTGCGCAGGCGCTCCGATTTCGCCGGGGCATCCGCCTTTTTCTCGACGAGTTCGCCGGCCTTGGCTTTCTTGACCAGCGCGTCGGTTTTCCGCACCTGCTCCAGGGTGATCGGCTTGACGCTGGCCGGCACCTCGGCGCGGCCGTATTTCCATTCGAGGAATTTCTTGCCGGTCACCGGGAACAGGGCGTAGGTCAAAAGATCGTCCGTGTCCGCCGCGAGGTCGCCGATATCTTTTCCGGCTTTTTCCAGTTCGGGCGCCAGGACTTCGGCCGGACGGCAGGTGATCGGCTGTTCGCCGCGCGGATAGCCCTTGAGCGCCTTTTTCTGCACGTCCGGGTCGATCGGCACGGCGGTCTTGCCGTAGAGGCCGTAGCAGAGGTCCTTGACTTGCGCGGTGATCATCTTGTAACGCTCTTCCGGCGTGTCGTACAGCACGTTGTTTACGGTCTGCACGCCGACGATCTGGCTGGTCGGCGTGACCAGCGGCACCTGGCCGAGCTCCTTGCGCACGCGCGGCAGTTGCTTGTAGACCTCGTCGATCCTGTCGAGCGCGTCCATGTCGCGCAACTGGTTGACCAGGTTGGAGAGCATGCCGCCCGGCGTCTGGTGCAGGAGGACGTTGATGTCGATGACCGAGAGCTTGGAATCGTCGAGCAGGTGCTTGTATTTCGGCAGTACCTGTTTTTCGAGCACTTCGTTGATCGCCGCCAGCTTGCGGATGTCGAAGCCGGTGTCGCGGTTGGTGCCGAGCAGCGTCATGACCAGCGGTTCGATGGCCGGATGCGAGGTGCGGAAGGCATACGGCGTCATGCACGTGTCGAGGATGTCGACGCCCGCTTCGATGGCCTTGATCTGGCTCATCTGCGCCATGCCGGAGGTGAAGTGGCTGTGCAGGTGGATCGGCACCTTGACCGCGGCCTTCAGCGCCTTGACCAGGTTATAGGCGTCATACGGGGCAATCAGCCCGGCCATGTCCTTGACGCAGATGGAATCGGCGCCCATGGCTTCGAGTTCCCTGGCCTTGCCGACGTAGTATTCGAGGTTGTAGACCTCGCCGCCCATGCGCGGCTCGGTCATGCTGTAGCACATGCAGCCCTGGAAGTGCTTGCCGTTCTTCTTGATCTGGTCGACGACGGTCTCGAAGTTGCGGTAGTCGTTCAGCGCGTCGAAGGTGCGGAAGATGTCCATGCCGTTGGCTACCGTGCGGTCGACGAAGGCGCGCGCCACATCGTCGGCGTAGTTGCGGTAGCCGACCAGGTTCTGGGCGCGCAGCAGCATGGAGAACGGCGTTTTCTTGAAGTAGCGTTTGAGCGTGCGCAGGCGCTCCCAGGGATCTTCGTTGAGGAAGCGGTGCATCGTGTCGAAGGTCGCGCCGCCCCAGGTCTCGACGGCCCAGAAGCCGATCTCGTCCATCATCTCGGCGACCGGGATCATGTCCTCGGTGCGCCCGCGCGTGGCGAACAGGGACTGGTGCCCGTCGCGCAGCGAGAGGTCCTGAATCTTCACGGGATTGGCCGCCTTGGGACGGTCGGCACTGTAGTTGATCGGGGTCATTACCACGCTGTCAGTCATTTTTGGCTCCACAAAGTTTATGAAATCATGAATACGCTGAATTTACTGGATACGCGCGAAGGCGCGCATCTGCATCATGCGGCGCACGCCCATCGCTTCCATGTGTCCGGCCTGCGCCCAGAATCCCGGATCGGCGGCGGCAACCCGTTCCGTGGCCATCTCCGCCTGGGCCGCCAACGCCGCCGCTTCTTCCCGCAGGTACAGATCGACGGCCGCCAGCGCCGCCGCCACCTGTTTTTGTCTCATTTTCATCGTTCGCTCCTTGGCCTCAAAGCGGGATGTTCCCGTGCTTCTTGGCGGGATTCATGTCGCGTTTGTTGCGCGTCAGCGCCAGCGCCTTGATGATGCGCGCGCGGGTGTTGGCCGGAACGATGATGTCGTCGATATAGCCGCGCTCGGCCGCGACGTAGGGGTTGGAAACCGTTTCGTGGTATTCCTCCTCCTTCTCCGCGAGGAAGGCCCTGGCATCGCCGGAATCCCTGGCCTGGCGGCCGTACAGCACCTCGACCGCGCCGCGCGAGCCCATCACCGCCACTTCCGCGCTCGGCCAGGCGTAGTTGATGTCGCCACGCAGGTGCTTGGACGACATCACGCAATACGCGCCGCCATACGCCTTGCGGGTAATCACCGTGATCTTGGGCACCGTCGCCTCGGCGTAGGCGTACAGGAATTTCGCCCCGTTGCGGATCGCGCCGCCGTATTCCTGCGCCGTGCCGGGCAGGAAGCCGGGAACGTCCACGAAGGTGACCAGCGGGATGTTGAAGCAGTCGCAGAAACGCACGAAGCGCGCGCCCTTGACCGACGAATCGATGTCCAGCACGCCCGAGAGGTATCCCGGCTGGTTGGCCACGACGCCGACGGCGACGCCGTTGTAGCGCGCGAAACCGACGATCAGGTTGGGCGCGAACTTTTCCTTGATCTCGAAGAAATCGCCGTTATCGACCGTCTCCAGGATGACCTGCTTCATGTCGTAGGCCATGTTCGCGTTGTCGGGAACGATCGTCCGCAGCACGTCCGACGGACGGTCGACCGGATCGGAGCAGGGCGCGACGGGCGTCGATTCGAGGTTGTTCTGCGGAATGAAGGTGAGCAGGCGCTGGATGTAGGCAATGGCGTCGGCGGTCGATTCCGCCGCGTAGTCGGACACGCCGCTCCGCGACGAGTGCATGTCGGCGCCGCCGAGTTCCTCGGTCGTCACGTCCTCGTGGCACACCGATTTGACCACCTTGGGGCCGGTGAGGAACATGTACGAATACTTCCGCTCCATGATGATGAAGTCCGTCAGCGCCGGGGAATACACCGCGCCGCCCGCGCACGGCCCCAGGATCGCCGAAATCTGCGGCACCACGCCGGAGGCCATCACGTTGCGCAGGAAGATGTCCGAGAATCCGGCCAGGCTTTCGACGCCTTCCTGGATGCGCGCGCCGCCCGAATCGTTGAGGCCGACCAGCGGCGCGCCGTTCTTCATCGCCAGATCCAGGAGCTTGCAGATCTTCTCGGCCATGGTTTCCGAGAGCGAACCGCCGAGCACGGTGAAATCCTGCGCGTAGACATAGACGATCCGCCCATTGACGGTGCCGTGGCCGGTGACGATGCCGTCGCCCGGATAGACCGTCTTTTCCATGCCGAAATTGCGGCAGCGGTGCGTCTTGAACATGTCGAACTCTTCGAACGACCCCGGATCGAGCAGGAGATCGATCCGCTCACGCGCCGTCAGACGGCCTTGCGCGTGCTGCTTGTCGATCCGTTCCTGCCCGCCGCCGAGACGGGCTTTCGCCTGCGCCGTCAACAAATGTTCCAATTGCTTCTGAGTAGTCATACTTGTTCCCTGAGTAGTAATGAAAAAAAGTTGCCAACAAAAAAACAAACCCGCGTTCACGTTGCGCGAGTTTTGAAATTCGAGCCTTGACGACCGGCGATTGGGTAATTCTATACCCCTATCGCGTCATTTTCCGCATCGTCCGTGCGCATCTTCCACGCGCATCTCCGACGATAACTCCGCCAGTCTCGTTCGTCGCTTCGTCCGGCCTGGGGGGCGACGCGCCCGGCAGCGAATGGCCGCGTCCTCGCGGCTCATCCGTCCGCCGCCCGTCGGGCCAGGCTGACGCATTTCCTGGCCATGATGTCGGTCGGGTCGAGCACGGCCACGGTTTTGCCGGCCACCGGGAGGGCGTCGTTCCGCGCCAGCAGCAGCGGGAGTTCGGTGCAGCCGAGAACGATCACTTCCGCGCCGCGCCGCGCCAGCGAGGCCAACGCCAGCATCAGCTCGTCGACGCATTCGCCCTGGGTAAACCCGGCCTTGACTCCCTTGGGGCCGTAGATCGCGTTCATCACCCGCTCCTGGTTTTCCTCGTCGGGAACGAGGATTTCGAATCCGGCCGCGGCAATCGCCTGGTGATAAACGCGGGTGGCGATCGTGCCGCGGGTCGCCAGCAGGCCGACTTTCGAACACTCGCCGTGCTCCCGCCGGATGCATTCGGCGGTTTCATGCAGCATATTCACGACCGGAATCGAGAGGAAGGGCTGGATGCGCCCGAGGAAGGCGTGCGCGGTGTTGCACGGGATGGCGATGATGTCGGCGCCGCCGGCTTCCAGCCGCTTGCAGGTGGCGTAAAGGGCAATCGTCGGGTCGGCGCCCTGGCCGATCAAATGCGCGGTGCGGTCGGGAATCTGCGGATTCTGTTCGACGATCACCTTGAGATGTTCCTGGTCGCTCCGGGCCGGCGTGTTGCGCACGATCTTGTCGAGAAAATCGACCGTCGCCGCCGGACCGACCCCGCCGGCAACGCCGATCTTGAACGGTTTGATCTTTCCGGGCAGCGCCGCCCCGGCCGCGTATTCGGCATAGATCCGCAGCGCGTCGACGAGCGGAAAGCCTCGCGCTTGCAAGGTTGGCGCGAAGAAGGCGAGGGCCGCGTCGGCGGCGACGATCGATTCCGCGCCTTGCCGCGCGAGGTCCTCGCAGACCGCGGCCAGGCGTTCGACCGGATCGCCTTCGTCCGCGCCATCGATGACCGCCATCACCCCGTTGCGCTGGAGATCGCGCTCCGGATAAAGCAGCGTCCATTTTTCTTCCGGAAAATGACGCTCGAAAAAACGCTCCTCGCGCAGATGTTCCGCGCAGAGGACGCCGATCCGGCCGCCCGCCGGGTGCCGGCGCGACAAACCGGCCCGCAGGGCGTCCATCAGGCGGACGATGGGCACGGTTGTCTCGGCCTCGATTTCCTCGATGAACGCCTGGCTTGAAAAACACGGCAGGAGCACGGCGTCGACCCGCGACTCCTCGAAGCGCCGCACCGCGTCGAAGGTCCGGATTTTCAGCGCGGCCAGCGGACCGACCCCTGGCGGACACGCTTTCCCCGCGTCGCCGGGAAACCGGGGAAACAGGACTTCCGGCGCTTCTTCCCCGAACTTCGCCGCCAGGACCGCGGTGAAATACTCGAAAAAGCGTTCCGCCCCCGGCCGGTCGACCAGACCAAAACGCCGGTTTTCCGATGGGTTGTTCATACTTTGCTCCCGACTGGAAAAAACGAGAATCGAAGCGCGACGATAACACCGGCGCCGCGAGAAGCGAAGCGCCGTCCGCTCCGCCGCTCCGCGTTCCCCGCGCCCGGCGCCATCCGCGGCTATTTCTCGAACTTGGGACTGATCAGATTCTCGAACGAGAACATCTCGTCCCAGTGCGCCTGCGTCAGCAGCTTGCGTTCCTTGACCACCACGTCATGCAGCGACTTGCCTGTCTGGTAGCACTCGCGCGCGATCTCGGCGCACTGCTTGTAACCGAGCGAGGGCTTGAGCACGGTGATGATGCCCAGCGAATTGAGCACCATCCTGCGCGTCTGTTCGGCGTTCGCGGTGATGCCTTCGATACAGTTCTCGCGCAGGCTGTTGACCGCGTTTTCCATGGTGAAAATCGACGTAAACAGCGCGAAGGTAATCACCGGCTCCATGACGTTGAGCTGCAACTGGCCGGCGGACGCGGCCAGCGTCACCGTCAGGTCGAGACCGATGACCAGGAAGCCGGTCTGGTTGACCACTTCCGGAATCACCGGGTTGACCTTGCCCGGCATGATCGAGCTGCCCGGCTGCATCTGCGGCAGGTTGATCTCGTTCAGGCCGCAGCGCGGCCCCGAGGCCAGCATGCGGATATCGTTGCAGATCTTGGTCAGCTTGGTCGACGTGCGCTTCAGCACGCCCGAGAGCTGCACGTAAGCGCCGGTATCGGAGGTCGCCTCGACCAGATCGCCGCCCAGGATGAACTGGCAATCGGTCAGCTCGTTCAGATAGCGGGTCGCCAGTTCCGGATAGCCGGGCGCGGCGGTGACCGTGGTGCCGATGGCGGTCGCGCCGAGATTGATTTCGTGCAGCAGGCGGCGAACCTCGGAGATGCGTTCGACTTCCTCGCCGATGGTCGTGCCCCAGCCGTGGAATTCCTGGCCCAGCGACATCGGCACCGCGTCCTGCAAGTGCGTGCGGCCCATCTTGAGCACCTTCTCGAATTCCTTGGCCTTGGCGTAAAACGCCCCTTGCAGCTTGCGCAGCGCCTCCATGTAGCTGGCCAGGCGCAGGATCAGCGCCAGGCGGAAAGCCGTCGGATACGTATCGTTGGTCGACTGCCCGAAGTTGACGTGATCGTTCGGATTGACGATGTGGTAATCGCCCCGGCTGTATCCCAGGGATTCGAGCGCGACATTGGCGATCACCTCGTTGGCGTTCATGTTGACCGAGGTGCCGGCGCCGCCCTGGATGAAATCGGTGACGAACTGCTCGCGCAGCTCGCCGGCGATCAGGCGGTCGCAGGCGCCGATGATCGCGTTGGCGATTTTCCCGTCGAGGCAACCGAGATCGCGGTTGGCCATGGCCGCGGCTTTCTTGACGTAGCCGAAGGCCTTGACGAAATACGGCTCGCTCGACATCGGCATGCCGGTGATGTGGAAATTATCCTTGCCGCGCTGGGTCTGAACACCATAGTAAGCGGTCGCGGGAATTTCCTTTTCGCCAAGGAAATCCTTTTCGATCCGGAAAGCGGCTTGATTTTGCTTTGACATGATTTTCTCCTTGAAACAAGAAACGGGCGGCGGGCATTCGCGCCGGCCGCGCCAGACGCCCTGGCGGGCGGGATGAGCCGGAGCACGCATCGCGATGGATCCGGCGGGTGGAATCATCTTACGCAGCGCCCGGCAAACGGGTGACAAACCATGCACATATCGCATAAGATCGCCGGGAAAACGCATAACCTGGCCGCCGGCGGCGGAGCAAAGATGCAGATCGAATGGCTGGAAGACTTCCTCACGCTGACCGACGCGCGCGCCTTTTCACGCGCGGCGGAACGCCGCAACGTCTCGCAGCCGACCTTCAGCCGGCACATCCAGGCGCTGGAAGACTGGCTCGGCGTCGAACTGATCGACCGGCACACGCAGGGCGTCCATCTCACCTCCGCCGGACGGATTTTCCGGGGATTCGCCGCCGACCTGCTGCGCCGGACCTACGACATGCGCAACGTGCTGCGCGGACAGTCGCCCGGTACCGCCGAAACCGTGCGTTTCGCCGTCGCCCACACGCTCTCGCTGACCTATTTCCCGCACTGGCTGAGCGCGCTGAAACGCTCGCTCGGCAACCTCGTCGTGCGCGTCGGCGCGGTCAACGTCTCGGAAGGCGCCAGCGCGCTGACCGAAGGCGGCGCCGACCTGCTGCTCAACTACCACCACCCGCAACTGCCCGCGCTGCTCGCCGCCGACCGCTTCCAGCACCTCGTGCTGGCCACCGAGCGGATGCTGCCCTGTTCCGCGCCGGACCGCGACGGCCGCCCGCGCTACCGGCTTCCCGGCGGCGCCGACGCGCCGATCGCCCTGCTCGCCTACTCCTCCGGAACCTACCTGGCCCATGCCGTCGAAATGATCCTGCTCGGCGCCAACCAACGCTGCCACTTCGAACGCTCGTTCGACACGCACATGTCGGAAGCCCTGAAAGCGATGGTCGTCGAAGGCCACGGCCTGGGCTGGCTGCCCGAAAGCTGCATCGGCAAGGAACTCGGCGAAAAGCGCCTGGTTCTCGCCGGAGGCGTCCAATGGATCTGCGCGCTGGAAGTCAGGCTCTACCGTTCCCTGGAAAACGCCAACCCGATGGTCGACCGCATCTGGAACTTCTTCCGCGACGGCGGCGTCCACGCCGTGAAAACTGGACAGTAAAACCCACGGACGG